>JAWUWK010000008.1:0-44274 GCA_034111875.1 Gammaproteobacteria bacterium | reverse complement strand
GACTGTGGTTTAGGATCGTTTTTGCTCAATTTCCCCATTACTGAGTATTCAGGAGTGTTATCAAAAGGTGATTTTAAATATACATCAGTCAAAGCGGCTGTTTTTTCAAAAACAACCGTTTCTGGATAGGCACTAACTAGCGAACCAAGGTGATACAAGGCAAGAACACCCGAAAAGCCGGCGCTTAGGCCTGCCAATCAGAACTTTAAGCTCTTTCTTAACAGCGCATTACTGAGCCTAGTGAGCTTGCAAAGGTCTCACCTATAAGAATCAATGCAAAAGTAGCACTATTGATCTTAGGTGTTGCGGTTTACGATTTCTTTTGGAAAAGGCCACTTCAACCTCCATACCATTGGTCAAGGATGAAAAATCTAGCTTTGAACTGTTATCACCTATCAAAGATATAACAACATATTCAGGTAAATAAAAACTTTTCTTTGCTAAGCTAAAAGTACGTTTTTCATAGTTAATTTTCGATACTGCACCGCTCAAAGTGTCGGCATAGCCATTATTTGACAAAAAACTCATTACAACAAACAACATTATTAGATTTAACTTTTTCCACATATTGACACCTTATTCCGTTCTAATTTCTCTCCAAGAAAGTCTGTTCCAGACTTTAGAAGTCGACTGCATTTTAACCATTTTGCCATCTTTATCGATCATAAAGCCAATTTCAGAACCATCATTTTTAACGTCCCCTGTTTTAACAAAAGTAGGTAATTGTGAACCAAACCCAGTGCTTCCAGAAACAACCGCGTTGATGGATTCTCCAGCTTCGTTAATATAGCTAAACTTATCATCCGCATCCATAACACCATCTTCATCTATATCGATAAGAACTTCATCCAACGGGGCACCAGATTTAACACTAAAAGACATCAAAAAATTCTTATTAATCGGTGACAGACAAGGATCTTGATCCGCAAAATTGGTCACGAAATAGACTACATTATCTAACACCCTCGCCCCTACGACTATTTGTTCACCTTCTTGTATATGGCTTAGTTGATTTGATGCATCGTAAACAGGCTTCTTCAAGTCGATAAACCAACCTTTGTGCGTTGTTCTGGTATTTTCTGTAGTAGCTCGCACCTCTTTGGTTATGCCATCAAAAGAGATAGTGCCTTGGTACAGTATTTTTTGTTCCAAAAGTTCACTTCTCGCGGTTATTGAGCTTTCATCTGCTATTGCATAGAATGATTGGGGTGATATGTTCACCGCTTGAGTATCTGCATACTCAAGTAATTTACCCGTGCCAAAATAGACCATAATTTGACCAGAATTCAAAGTATGCACTGCAGGTTGGACGGTAATCGGCTGTGGGTTATCGTCGCTATCTTTTGCGCTAAATAACTTCATAGGGTTGCGTTGTGGCTCTAAATCATTATTGACATCTTCTTCAGCAATATACCCCCAATCGTTTGGATCTACACTCGACAAATCAAACTTCCAAAGGTTACCAAATAAATCACCCGCATAAATAAAATCTATTTTTCCATCCGCTGCACCACCTATATCACCGGCTGTCGAGGTTCCTGCATCATAACCTTTAACAGTAGCAAGGCCGTTGTTCAAAGGCTCTTTTAAAGGGTCTTTTGAGGGGTCTTTTGACGTACCATAACCTGTGGTTATTTTCTTAACTACTGCACCTGTTACCACATTCAATAAATACAACACGGCCTCACCAGTGCTACTTTGATGTCCATCCGCTTCGGTATTATTATAGCCATTGCCAACGGCTACGTAATAATTGCCATCATTTAGCCGAAATATTTGCGGTTGGCTATAGGTATAACCTAAATCCACATCGCCAGTATATTTATCATCCGTGGAAAGGCCTGCCAACGTTGTATCATCACTAAACTCCCACTGCAGCATCGCAGCAGAACGGGCATTATCTTCATCGTCACTACCATCTACAAAGCTAGTTGGATCTGTGATATCAAGGGCATAAATACCCTGGCCTCCCCTTCTTAAGCCCCCCACTAAGAGTGTTTTCCAAGAATTGTTTGTGCCGTCAAAGGGTGCATAGACATTAGCGACTGTTGGCGATCCATCAACGGAAAATAAATGGTTATAATCAGGTTGACTAAACTCTAATAGACTCGAAAATACCTTAGAGGGTACATAGGTCATTTTTTCAATACCCGATGCATCAAAACCGTGCAGCATGCCATCATTGGCACCGACATAAATCATATCCGCTCTAGACTTATTGGTTTCAACAAAGTTTGCATAGCTGCTATTAAAGTCGTCATTCTCGGTCGAATAACTCTGGGTCATTGGAGGCGCGACAAAAACAGGAGACGAATTTATAATATCGCCCATCAACGACTCTCGCGTTCGATAACCAGTTAGACCAATTAGAGCTGAAGTTTTGCCTCTTATATAATCGAACCTGTGTTTATCGACGTCAGTAGTGCCTCCGAACCAGTCTGTTTTTTGAGGATCGGACAAGTTATTCCACTCTAGTGCGTTTCCACCATTAATACCCGTATTGATGACTCTGCTTGTCCATGGCGCTGGAAAACCTGCAGGGGCAACCCAGTCTTCTTGCAATACATAATCCCCTGCCGCATTTTGCACAATTTTGTATGCCACAAGCTCCCCGGTCCAAGCGTTATTTTTAAAACGCGTTTGAAAGATACTAAGCTCGGTTGTCAGTTGATCAGAACTGCTGGTCGGTGCCGCTGTAGAGCGGTTTTCACTGGATATTTCATCTAAGGCTTTTTGAAACGCTTCAACAAGTTCTTGTTTATTGTTCGCCTGATAGTAATGATCCGCTGCTGCATCCGCGACGTCTACTATACCATCATTATTGTAATCCCCATTTCCGGTGCCACCTTTTCCATAGTCCGCGGCACTTCGTAACATGGGAATATCTAAAGTAAAGCCCACAGTGTAAGTATTTAAGTTTTGCTTGTAGAACTCATTAGCGTTGGTAGTATCATCGAAGCTTTTACCTGCATCATCTGTAACAGCATTATTGACACCCGTTCTTCGAAGATCAACATCCCAAGCATACTTGGCAACATCATCTAAATACTGATAGACACCCCAATACCTTTCACCTGCTGTATTACCTCCATCAGCATATATTCCTGAGTTCTTTTGATCATAATTGCCGTCATTACCTACTGCTACACCATATCTTGAATTGACGTTATACACTTTTCTGGGGGTTGGAAAATCAGGAAAATAGGTATCTAATTGCGGTGTCCCATCGGTCATTACGATACTGTAGTTTTTTTGACAGCGGTATTGAATTGGGCTGACATATTTTCCCGAAATCCGTGGAACATAGATACTATTATCGTTATACCAGTGATCACCAGGACGATTAATGTATTTTGGTGCCTCTCCAGCGAAATAATTAATTACTTCATAATAAGCTTCAGCTAAAGGTGTAGCACCACTGGCGGGTAGCTTGCTTATTTTATCGACTATATCATTAATATTTTCCACTGAGGAGCCACACTCTGACAAAATAGTTCCGCCTTGATCATATCTAAATCGGGCTAAACAAAAGCGAATATTTTTGTTGGTTTGCACTAAATTAGTCGCTATCTCCTTCACGATGTCAAGTCTAGTCTCGCTACCTTCCCGAGTCCCCATACTTCCAGAAGTATCAAGCAAAAGCATGACATTGGGTTCTACATACTTAGTGATCTGCAATGGAAATTGGGGCAAACTTAGCTCAGCCGCCACTACCATTGGCACGGCACTAAAGACCAATAAAGTATTCAATAAATGCTTAAAGTGTAGCTTATTCATAAATCACCAAATAAATATTCTTGTTGATCAAAATTCTTATTACGTTGTTTAGTCCTGTTCTTTAAATTTGCCTTGGTATTTAGTTTGCAGTATTACCTTAGAAGTCCCTTTCCCTTGGCCCTGCACTGTAATTAAAAAAGTACCCGCAATAAGCGTAGCTTGGTATTTTGCTTTAGAGCTATCATTCAAATTCTCACAAAGATTGGGATTAGCTAGGCTCTCATCCCCGCATGTACTCCAAAGGGCAAAATCTCGGTCTTTTTCATAATCAACAGATTGTGGGTCATCATTATAAAAATTATTATCTGTTAGGAAACTGCCAAGTTGCACATTACTTTCAGCAGTCAGTAGTGCTATTTCTCCTGTCTGCGCCGCTCTAATTCCATCGAGACTTTGTCCTATTATACGTTCTTGGAGGGTCACATTTTGAATAGAGGTTAGTCCCATTATTGACATTATTACTAAAAATATTAGCCCTACAATTAGAGCAGCACCTTGTTGATAGACCAAGCTTGTTTGATAATTCATCAGAGTCGATTCTTTAAAGGCACTATTACAGTATAGGCTTGATGTAAATTAGAATCCCCTGCAGTAAAATCGACATCCCCAGACGGATCCTTATCAAAAGGGTTGATAATTACTTGTGGGGTATCGGTTACTTGTGCTGTTGTGCTAGCCACTATTAATTCAACTTTTACGGCCCTCACATTGGGCCATTCAACACCCGCTGTACTACCATCAAATGCCAAACTGGTTAAATATAATGCGCCATCGACAATGTCTATTCCCCCTCCACCTGTATCTACTGCAAACAAATAATTAATTTCATCTACTCCTCTTACAATAGTGACTGCGGGGTTAATGGGTGCGTTTGTGCCTTGTGCGTCATTTCTCATCAGGTTTGAATTCGCATCCAGAAAGTAGCATCTCCTATTTGTATCATTACCGTCTTTAATATAAATCAACAAAATTTCCCCACCTGGAAAACAACTATTGACCCCACCTGTAGCAATGAATTCAACTGCCATTTCGCTACTTAACATATCAAAACCTGCGCTTTGTATACTCTCTCGCAGTTTTTTTATAGCGAAACGTCCCTTATCTTGAACTTCAGTTAGCGCTTGCTGAGTAGCATAATTCTGACTTGATGAAATAAACACACTGACAAGTCCAGCAATGATAAAAGTACCTATAGCCATAGCGATCATCAGTTCTATTAATGAAAAGCCTGTTTGATAGAATTTTTTATAGCTAGCTGGTTTTAATGACATAAGCATTTAAGTTAGCGGCCGCCCACAGTGATTTTGAATAGACCTTTTCTTAGATTGGTTCCGCATTCATTTGTAGCCACATCGGCATGTCTATCAGTCCAACAGACCGAGATATCATATTGTTTAGCCGACGATGTAATGGGGCCTCCTACAATGTCCTGCGGGGCAGTAATGATTAAATCGCCCTCTGGAAGATTATTACCAACAACCCTCAACCAGTGCAACAAGTCCAACTCTGCTATGCTGCCAACAGCTGCATTTTTCGGCTCGGTATCAGCTATGGCTAATGTATAGCTACTCGCTTTCGCTTCGAGACTATTCAATAAGAGACTTTCGGCAATTTCATAGGCAAGATTTGATGCTTGCAATCTTTGATATGTCGCTAAATTCAATGCCATGGACTTAAGCTGTAACGATGCCATGCCGAGTAAACCAATAGAAACGACAAGAACGGTCACTAAGACTTCAATTAAATTCGAGCCTCGTTGCCATTTTGACATCTTCAAATGCACGCAACCCTTGGATCAACCGATAAAGAACCGGATAATTCGATGTTCAATTGGCGACCAATATTAAGTTGTGGGTCTTTACATTCTTTTATTTGTGAACTAAAAATAAAGTCTGTTTCGGTTTCAACAATACCATTCATTAAAATCACTTCACCGTTGGGTTTGTAGACTATTCTTTTGTCATTGTGCTGGTTCAATGAAATTTCTGCTGAGTCACTCACACTCCATTGACGAAGCACGTCACCGTTAGCACTTAATACTAGCCATCCTGTATCCCAATTTAGAGCGGCAGGCTTACAGTTCGTTTGGTCACTGCTCGGACACAGTGTCACTCTTTCATTACGTGAAATCGCTTCAGAGCGTGCGAAATTTAAGGCACTTATTAATGAATTAGCCACAGTGCTGGCTCTCATTCTCATCATAGTCGAGTTAAAACTAGGTACTGCCATAGTCAGCAAAATCAAAGTAATTGAAACTGCCACCATCAGTTCAACGAGAGTAAATCCTTTTTGCATCATCAAGAACGATGGTAGATTGTCGAGTGATTCAAGGCTAATCCTCTGATCTTTGATCTTTGATCTTTGATCTTTGATCTTTGATCTTTGATTAATGTTTTATTGTCATTTTTCTATGCTTAATCTTTATTATTTTATATTTCATTAAGTAAAACACAAAGAAATGCTCACGTCTATTTTCAAGTTCTCCAAATACTTATCGTTATATCATTTAGACTGAAGGTATAGTTAAACTCTATAGATTCAATTCTAGTATAAAATATACATGGGTCAAATCTGCAATCGTGATAGATCAAAATAAATAATATTTCACTGTAGCCACCTTATAAACAAATTGATCGATGAGTATTAGATAGCACCTGCACTTGAGCATATTATGCGTCTGGTTGGTTACAATACTATCGACTCGCCAAGTGGGTATACCCGAAGCTAAATAACTGGCCATTCACGCCAGGATAATGTTGGTCCACTGCTAAATTGAGGGAGTATAGAATGACCTTAATCGGGAATACCTGACTACTTTATGCAGGCGTTTCTGAAATAATTGATACGAGGGCTAACTCAATTTCACCTTGGGTCTTTTTCTAAACGCAAGGCATCGATTGAAATACTAGAGAAAATTTAAAATCTGCCTACTATGCAGGATGGCTAAGTTGAAGGCAAGAATTGCTTGTTGCTCGCTGTGAAAACCACTAGTGACTTAAAAGAGACACTCGTTGTAAATATCTTCGCTTAAATAAAAATGATTAAAAACAGTGGTTGCCTTATCCGCTGTTCTTAACCGCTGTTCTTAACCGATAAAGACAGTAGATGTTAACTCTCCTAGCTCTGTTATTAATTTATTCCCTAATATTCAGCCTGTTAACAATGGATGAATATTAGGGATCCAGTATCAAATTAATTATTTAATATTTCTCGCCAAGACTGTCGAACACCAGTGGCGATAGATTCTAATGTCTCTACCACCCCACCATCTGAATTTAATTGCACCACCACTACTTCCCCAGTATTGTTACCATCGCTATCAACAACATTTGTGCGTACAGCACCCACTCCATTTCCGGCATTTTGTCCGGAGAAGGTCACATATATATCTTCACCACGAAGATTTTGTCTATCTGTTTTATAGCCATCTTTTTCATCTATAACACCGTTACCATCTCCATCATAGTTAGCAGAGTCAAAACGGGAACCGGAAGATACATTCAAAATTAAATTCTTTCCCTGGCTCGAGGCTGAGACACAAGGATCTGCTGTATTACTGGCAATTTTAGAGAAAATAGTCACCGCATTACCATTAACGGAAGCACTAGCAATGACCTGCTCACCTTCATTAACCATTGTTAAACCAGTGGTATTGTTATTATTGATGATAGTCGTTAAGTTTGTAGTGCTACCGGGAACAACTTTTTCTAAATTGATAAACCAGCCTTTATGCGCAACCATTTGCCTATAAGTTGTTAAACGTTGCTCCCTATTAAAACCATCGGGTGTCCCTTGATACAAGACATTTTGCTGCAATAATGTGCTTCGAGGCACTTGGGTTAAACCATTATCAATAATGCCATAGAAAGTCTGGGTCTTTACATTACTCACATCGGCATCTGTTAATTCTAGCAACTTTCCGGTGCCAAACAGAACCATATATTGACCGCTGTTTAATTTGTGCAAGGTTACCCTCGACGTAATACTTTGATGATTAGTATTTGTCCCTGTAGTACAACTAGTTGAATTATCAGCCCCCGAACAGGCGGTAAACAATTTAAGCGGGTTTGCAGGCGCTACTAACGCGCCATCAGTGCCATAAGTTGCCGCTTTAACATCCCACGTAGATGTATCTGAATCGGACAAATCAAACTTCCAGACATTACCAAATAAATCACCAGAGTAGATATAGTCAATTTTACGGTCACCGTCCCTATCAAGGCCTGACACTTTTGCTAGCCCATTGGCTATACCTCTTAAGGATGGATCCTCAGCAATCCCTTCACTGGTAGACAGTTTCTTAAAGACACTGCCATCATTAATATTTAGCAGGTATAAAACTCCGTCTCCTGTGAGACTTTGATGACCATCATTCTCATTATTGTTATAGCCATTACCTACCACGACATAGAATTTCCCATCGTTCAAGCGCATGATTTGCGGTTGACTGTAGCTGTAGCCAAAGTCCGCATCTACACTGTCATCGAACTCCCAAAGCGCCGTTTTTTTCGCCCCGGCTTTAGTAAACTTAAATTGCGGATCAGTGACATCTAGTGCAAAAATCCCCTGACCACCCCGGCCTAAACCACTCACTAACATCGTGCGCCATTTGTTATCAACATGATTAAATGCTTCATCAACCATAGGTGTAGAGTCAACATAAAACTGGTGTTGATAGGTGGGGGAGATTAAATGCCTTAAATTTGGTAATACTTTTTCCGGAAAATAGCCTAACCTTTCAATACCTTCAGCCGCTTCATAGCCGTGTAACATGCCATCGTTGGCACCGTGATAAAGCATAGCCGCACGTCCCTTATTCTGCGTATAAAACTCGGAGTATTTTTCGCTGGCGGCACTAAATGATGGATCGGTATCGGTATACAAATTTTCTTTTGGCCCCGCGACATATACTGGTGCTGAGTTAACGACATCACCCATCATCGGAAGCTCTCTCTCTCTTTGGCCTGTACTCGAGACCTTACCACGCAAAAAATTTATGTTACTTTTTTCACTGTCAAACCATGTTGCAAATTCAGGTTGATTTTTAAAGGTATTATAGTTAAATTTGTTGCCACCTTTAAAGCCGGTGAATAACACTCTCTTTCTAAATGGTTTAATTTTATTGCTACCGGTTTTTATTGGAGCGATCCATTTGGGCTCGGTTTTGAGGGCATATGTGATTTTTCCGTTAACAGTTGTCTCCTCAATACTTAGAGCGACTAGCTCTCCTCTCCAATCTCCAGAGCTGTATCTGTTTTGATATAAAGTCAAACCACTCTGCAAACTGCCAGAATCTGAGCTAACCGCCGCTAGTGATTGACTCGCTCCTGATATTTCCGCTAAGGCTGATGACAGTGATTGACCTAAGGTAGCCGCATCATTGGCGTTATAGGCTTGCCCTTGACCGTACTCTGCCGCATCCACTAACATTTGTACCGTTTTAGTATCGCCGTTGCTGTCTTCTCCGAAACCTAAACTAATGGTATAAGTAAGCATATTTTGCTTGGGAAAGTCACTGTTGTTATAGCTTACACCCGCCAAGTCCAAGGCGGTTGAGTCTTTAAAATCCGTTTCAAACGCATACTTCGCAAAATCATCTAGGTAGAGTGTTGAACCTCCCACCCTAACATTACCGCCAAAACCATCTGAATGTGGAGGAAAATTAGTGGTTGTGGTAGCAGGTGCTAAATTGTCATAGTTAGGCAAAGATGCAGGGGCACCCGGGAAATTACTATCATGAGTAGGCAAACCATCAGTAAAGACAATAGCATAATTTTTCTGGCACCTATATTTAATCGGACTAACGTGCATTTTCGCCTGATAAGCAGAGCTAACCCCCTGGAAATACCTAAGTATTTCATAGTAGGATTCTGCTAAAGGCGTCGCACCAGCCGCGATTAAATTAGTGACTGCGGATGTAATCGTCGTTTTACTGGCACCACAAGCTTGTAATATATCCCCTCCTTCACGACCCGTGAAACGCGCCAAACAAAAATCAACGTGATTAGTACTGCCAACAATTTCGGACACCACTTCCTTGGCAATATCCATCCGCGATTTAGTAAAATCATCCTCAATTCTATCGCCATTTAGATCCCAAGACATACTCCCTGATGTGTCCATCAGCAGCATTACATTGGGTTCAACGTATGTTTTATTACTGATCGGTATCTGCGGGAGACTTAACTCTGCAGCAAGTGCATTCAAATTAAATATACTTAGCAAAAACACTAAAAAGTATTTTGCCGCATCAATAGCTAACATCAATTGTCTATACCTCAATAAATTTAACGTTTGTAAACAGACTGTAACATCACAACAGAGTTCCCTTGCCCTATAACTCGCACAGTGATGCGAAAAACATCATCTGCTTCATCAATATATTCGTATTTCACCATTGGTCCATCATTACCTTCAGGCCATCTACACCTCTGCTTTGGCGACCTTAGTAGGTCATTACATGGCTGCCAATTAGTCGCTTCCAACAAGTCTGCATCCGATAAAGCTAACGTTGGATCATCTACTACACTCAATAAATAATCAGGGTAGAGAAAGGGCGTCACCAGAGTATCTTTTTCTGCGTTAAGCAAAGCCGTTTCTGCAGATTGTAACGCTCGATTTTTACTGGTAGAGTTACCATTGATTTGCTTCTTGGACAGACACATTGCTCATGGCAGAGAGTCCGATAACTGACATCACAACTAAAAATATCAAACCAACAATAAGTGTCGCCCCTGACTCTTTTTTGCTTTGCAGATACCTCTTCATTTCACCCTGTTCCGCAAAGTGACTGTCGATCTGAAGCCTTTGTGAAGACGTAGCTGAGCTGCCGAAAATCCAGCTGGCAAAGCGCCACTAACATTTAAGTCAAAATTAAACTCTGTTAGATTTTGGTTTTGTAATGCGACTCTTTCAGTATCACTGGCCACCACCAAATCCATAGAAACAGCCCTCACTTGATTCCAACTCAAGCTACTAGTTGCCACGTGAGCTGTATATTCAAGCCCCGAAAAATACGCCGTGCTGCCTATTCCTCCACTGGGCCTGGGCAACCAATCTATATCAGCACTTTCATCTTCGTTATCGATATCGGCCGCAAAACCATATTCTAAACTCATCACATTCTGCGCCAGTTCAACAGCTGGCACCACTGTTAAGGCACCAGTTAAATCTTCAATGCCATTTCTCCATAAACTATCATCTACTAGATAATAGTTGAATTGATTCACTGAATTTGACTCTCGATCTCGCCAAAACAACTCCAATATATTGAATGCGCCCACAGGATAGGCGGCGTCATTCGCTTTCCAAAATATAGCCGTCTGAGAAGAATCCCATTCAATTTGAAACCCAGCACGTTGAATATCGTGCCTTAATTTCCTCATCACAAAGCGGCCATTATCTTGAATTTGGGTCTGGGCTTGCTGGACTCTATAATTATTGCTCGAATAGATAAATACATTAATTAAACCACCAATCACTATCAGTCCAATAACCATTGCAATCAATAATTCGATCATCGAAAAGCCCAGTTGTCGAGAGCTTTTAAAACGCTTCGCATGTTGTGGCAAGACGTTAGTATTGATACTCAATTTTTGCGAACCGCTTGATACTTATAATCGTTATCACACTGAGCTTGAACTCCAGCTTTGAATTTATCAGCCCAACAAATTCTTATCTCATAAAAAGCGGGCTCTGTTCCAACAGCCGCCATACTCGTAATGGAAAAATCGCCATTGAACAAATTGGCGGTTCGAAGCCAACGATTCAAATCTTCTTCAGCAACAGTATCTACATTTGCTGGAGTCGTCTCAATAGCCCCTAGTGCAATAGTGTATTCGCCAGCACTCGCGGCCAATGCATTAACAAACAATCGATCAGACACATCATAAGCCAAATTGACCGCATCGAGTCTGATCGCTGAATCATGATTCAATGCGATCGATTTTAGCTGTAAACTTGCCATACCCAATAATCCGACCGATACGACTAGGATGGTCGCCATAACTTCAATTAAAGTATTTCCCTGCGCCTTAAGGCTCCATGGAATGATCATGAACAAGGCTGCCCTGCTGTCACTTGAATCGATCCAGCGGGTCTCACTGTAATATTCCGACCAGCGTTTAACTGTGGATTAGCGCAACCCATTACAGAAGATTCAAATTGAAGCGTTCCAGTTATCGTCGCCGCACCATCAAAAAGACTCGCTTCTCCCTGAGCATTAAATCTGACTTGCTTTTCATCGTGCGCAATAGCACCAATCAATAGTTGTATGCTCTCGTCGTTATCCATCCTCCAATATTTCAGAACAGTATCATCTCCATCAATCACTATCCAACCGCGATTCCAATCAGTGGCAGCATTATCACATTGTAGCTTTGGAACCTCATTGGCCGCCAGCGCACAAAGACTAACCTTTGCATTCATTGATATGGCTGAACTACGCGCAAAGTGCAATGCAGAAGCTAATGCATCCGCAGTCGCACTCGCTTTTAGGCGCAATAATGTTGCGCTAAAACTGGGGATTCCAACAGTGATTAAAATGGCCAGTATGACTATCGCAATCATCAGCTCGACCAAACTAAAACCTTGGTTTTTTTTAAATACCATGGGATCGCAACAGCATAGCTAAAATAAGTGCTATTTCCATCCTAGCTAATATTTCCAACAATCAGCTCGAACAACAGATGATGCAGCATTAGCAATATCCGTTTTGCCCGTCTGATCAATACTCAAAACACCGCATTCATCGTTTATTTGTGCATTTATAGGAGTCGCTAGAAGAGTATAAGAATTCGCTAATGGGGATTGAAGGGCTATATTATAAAAAATTGTACCTTCAGCAGGACTCGTCTGAATAGGCAATGACGCAGCTGATATCGGATAACTGCCATTCGTAGTATAAGCTCTCTCCATCCACTGGGCATTTTCTAATAACGCACCTTGTGCAGATGTTCGTCGCGCACTTTCGGTATAGCGATTATAAGCGGGATAGGCGACAGCTGATAATATGCCAATAATAGCCACGACTATCATTAATTCAATTAAAGTAAATCCTTTATGCATTATGAAAACCAATATTCGATTGTTGATTAGTAGTCACCCATCTAAACTTTAGATTTAATCTTATGTTCAGCACTTATTTCTTGAAGCGAGTTTGGGGGTTCTTCTTAAACGACCCTTTGGCATTTAGAAGATTAAATGTAACCGCATGAATCATTCTAAACTACTTTTAATCGTTTTAGTAGAAGCCATTAGCAATCAAAGGTTTAATTACGACAAATAACATTTACCTGTTTTACAGAGTAATTCAAAGTACTCAGAAATTTTCAATTTAGCCCGCTAGAACAGACTATATATCTACATTATGCGCATTGGCGTTTCCTTTAAATAGCTCACAAGCAATTATCTCCTATCATGAGACCTCTCTCTATTGCTGCTATACCTAGGTTGTTCACTCTGTCTCTTTTTACGGGGTCATAGATAAATATCTCTGACAGATCATTTATTTAAATAAAAATCAGCATTAATTAAAAAAAACTTGCAATGGGTAAGGAGAAAAAATTTAAAACCCTCTTTTTACAGATAACTAAATGGAAAATTAAGGATGATGAAAAATACAGCTACTCTAACTGACTACATTACGAATAATTTTTTCAAATGCATGCAAAAGGCCTTATCGACAGAACGCCACCCTCTATGCAAGCGAACATCTACAGTATTAACAGACACGAACTTTACCCTGCAAGGGCTTTTACGCTGTATCAGCCCTGTCGATAGTGGGGACATTTAAGAGTTATTTGAAGCAGAGAAAATTTTGGTCATCTAATAGAAATGCATTGAATAACCAGATGACTTTTACTTCAAAAGCTTATAAATTGATGCGTATTTTACAAGAACTTTCATAAAACCAGCAGGCAGATTTAATTCTTCCATCGAATAAGTAGTAAACATCAACACGCAAAAAAAGACAGCACGCTGGTCAAAAAAAGGTAGCTTTGTTAACCCGTTATTTTTTAGGAAAAGGATTGTGCGCGTAAGCTCTTATACAATTCGAGCAATTCAAAATAACGAGAACAACTCTATTGAGTCTTATGGAAGCTCTCATTGCTCGATTAGTCCCAAAGTTCACTTAGTCAACGGGAATACTGATGTGATATTTAGTATGCTTAACAAAACTAGAATTCTGGCAGCAAATTATTGACCGTTATTACTGGTCAATAACAGTCGCTTTTTCAACTTTTTTTTGATTATTAGCAGCAATTTTATAATCTATTTCCACATATAACCCTACAACTAAAGATTGGAAGCTATAAAGCTTTTGCGGCTCACTTTCATCGAGGATAAGTGTCTCTGATGTTATTGCATAGCGCTGATTTTGAATAGTCACTACCTTTGAACGCTGATCAATTGCTGTGACTAAACCCTGAGTTGTCTCTGCTATTACTGCCGTTGAACAGATCAGCGTTAGCATACTCAAGATTATATTTAGTTTTTTTCTCATAATAAACCTATCTTGTTATTTTTGACCTACAAGCCTTACTTAACGACCGAGAACACTGACTATCTTGACTTTAAACGTCAGCTGCTTACCCGCCAGCGGATGATTAAAATCGACAACCACATCCTGCTCATCAAAAGACGCAACCACCCCTGGCAACTCACCACTAGGATCTTGAAATGATACCACTAAGCCCTCTTCTATTTCCATATCTGCAAATTTGTTCTTATTAACCGTTTGAAAATTGCTCGGGTTAGGCATTCCAAACGCTTGCTCGGGCGCCAACTCGAATTCTTTTTCATCGCCTGCTTTTAAGCCGATCAACACGGCTTCAAAACCAGCCAGCATATTGCCATCACCAATACTGAAGATCGCCGCTTGCGTAGCAAAGTTGCTGTCGACAATTGAGCCGTCTGGCAAGCGAATTTCAAAGAATAACTCTATTTTTGACTCGGGTGATATTGTCATCATTTCTTATTTACTGCCAGTGGTTGACGTTTTTTCTCAAAAAAGAGCATATCGACAATTAATAAAAAGGCTCCGCAACTAATCGCGATGTCAGCTATATTAAAGGCTGGAAAATAGTAAGAGCCAAATTGGAAAGACAAAAAATCGACTACTTTTCCCTGGGCAATTCTATCGAAAAGATTGCCTATTGCACCGCCTAAAATCAATGCTAATCCCAGATTCAGCCACCAGAGAATGCGTGGGGTTCTTTTTATCCAAATAATCAATACCACACTCATTACGATCGCAAGTAACGAGAATACCCAACGCTGCCAACCCCCAGCGTCGGCTAAAAAGCCAAAAGCGGCGCCTCTGTTGTAGAGCAGTGTAAGATCAAAAAAGCCTGCTATCACAGGATTAGCAACACCTTCAATTAGATTTGTCTCGGCTATCACTTTTGTCAGTCTATCGGCCGTGAGAACCATCACTGATAGCCACAACCATATTAATGCGCTCTTTTGCGGGGTTTCGCTGTGTTGCATTTAGCTACCTTATTCTGTCAGCCCAGCAATAAAAAGAGTCCTATTTTTAATAGCACTCTGCAGGGCATTCTATTTTATTCGACGTTTACTCAAGCGAACTGTCTAAGCTCACCTTCACCTTCAACATTTTCTATGCACCGAGCACACAATAAAGCATGCGCGGCATCTGCCCCCACATCTTCTCGGTGATGCCAGCAGCGTTCACACTTGTCAGATTCAAGCTTCTCGATTTTCAAGCTCAATCCAAAAAAGTCTGTAGCAACCCCGTTTTCTGCTTGATCAGCAGCAACTACCTTGACCTCTGACGTAATCAGTACGAATCGCAATTCGTCACCGAGTTTCTCTAGTAGTGCTTTGAGCTCAACTGAGGCAAATAAAGTCACTTTAGCCTCTAAACTACTGCGAATGAGTCCCTCTCCACGCTGTGCTTCTAGCTCTTTATTGACTGCGGTTTTAACCGCCATTATCTGCTGCCAAAAGCCGCTGTTTAAAGAGGCATCATCTGCAACTTCTGATAATTTTGTGTACCAAGTTTCAAGCTGTACAGACTGGCTGTGCTCACCGGGTAAGTTTTGCCAAATCTCATCGGCGGTAAAACTTAGCACTGGCGCTATCCAACGCACTAGTGCCTCTACTATATGATATAAAGCGGTTTGTGCAGAACGTCGCGCATGAGAGTTTTCACCTGAAGTGTACTGTCGATCTTTAATGATATCGAGATAAAAACCGCCTAAATCGAGTGAACAAAAATGCGATATTTTCTGACACACTTGCAGAAATTCGTAGTTATCATAATGCTCAATTATTTCTGTTTGTAGCTTCGCCGCCCTGTCTATTGCCCATTGATCTAGAGCCACAAGTTCAGAAAAATCAAGCGCATATTCAGGTTGAAAACCCTTCAAGTTAGCCATTAAAAATCGAGACGTATTGCGAATACGCCGATAGGTATCTGCAGTGCGCTGTAGAATTTGTTTAGAGACTGACATTTCATTTGCATAATCTGTCGACGCCACCCACAAGCGCAATATGTCTGCACCTAGTGTGTCTGTGACTTCTTTTGGCACTATTGTATTGCCTAAAGATTTTGACATTTTGTAGCCTTTTTCATCTACCGCAAAACCGTGTGTCAGCACTTGTTTGTATGGGGCTACACCATTGATCGCAATGGAGGTTTTTAGCGATGATTGGAACCAACCGCGATGCTGATCAGAGCCCTCTAAATACATATCTGCAGGGAAGGTCAAGTCTTCTCTAGTGCGCAGTACACTGTGGTGAGTGACCCCAGAATCAAACCATACATCGAGGGTATCGGTGACTTTATCCCAGTTTTCTGCATCATCACCAAGCAGTTCTGCCGCATCCAAGTCATACCAAGCATCAATACCGGTTTTCTCAATTTCTAGTGCAACTTGCTCCATTAGAGCGACTGTATTGGGGTGTAATTCGCCAGTTTGCCTGTGAGTAAACAATGTAATGGGCACACCCCATGTCCGCTGACGTGACACACACCAATCAGGGCTTGATTCCAACATACCCTCCATTCGCTGCTGACCCCAACTAGGCACCCAACGTACATTTTTAACCGCCTCTTTAGCATCTGCCAATAAGCCCTTTTCGGTCATGGAAATAAACCACTGTGGCGTTGCACGGTAAATAAGCGGGGTTTTGGTACGCCAGCAATGCGGAAAACTGTGTTTAAACTTCTCTTTAAAAACAAGCTTACCTTCACGTTCCAATGCTTCACATACTGGGGCATCTGCCTTGTAAACATGTACACCTGCAAACTCACCTGTGGCATCGACAAACACACCATTGCCCTGAACATAATTAAGTGTTCCAAGACCGTATTTTTTACCGACCACAAAATCTTCCATACCATGATCTGGAGCGGTGTGGACTGCACCTGTACCCGCATCAGTAGTCACGTGATCTCCGAGTAAAATGGGCACTTGTTTGGGGTAGATTGGATGCTCCATCAGCATGCCTTCCAAAGCAGATCCCTGACAAGTGGCCAGTGATTCAAAGGCATCGACACCCCAACGTTTGGCTATGTCATCGAGCAAATCGGCAGCCAAAAGTAAGCGCTCACTACCAAACTGCACCAGCGAGTAAGTTAAATTAGCATTCACAGACACTGCTTGGTTAGAGGGGATAGTCCATGGGGTGGTCGTCCAGATAACCAATGAAATGCGACCGTTACCTTTGCTATCTTGTACCGCGCTAAAGGCTTGTTCTACTGCTTCTTGATCTATCAGAGGGAAGCGCACGTCCAGTGAAGTTGAGGTTTTCTCTTGGTACTCTACTTCCGCTTCTGCCAGCGCAGACTGACCGACCACAGACCAGTAAATAGGTTTATAACCTTTCACCAGATGGCCGTTCTCAACAATTTTTGCCAAGGCGCGAACAATGTTAGCTTCAGTCTCAAAATTCATGGTCAGATAAGGATTATCCCAGTCACCCAACACACCCATACGAATAAAGTCAGCTTTTTGTCCTTTTATCTGTTTTGCCGCATACTCACGGCATTTTTTACGAAACTCAGTGTAGGGCACTTTAGTCCCCGCGCGACCGATCATCGTTTCAACTTTGTGCTCAATAGGTAAGCCGTGGCAGTCCCAACCAGGCACGTAAGGCGCATCATAACCATTGAGTGTCTTAGATTTAAGTATCATATCTTTAATGATTTTGTTGACCGCATGGCCTATGTGTAATTCGCCATTCGCATAAGGGGGCCCATCGTGTAATACAAACTTAGGACGACCCGCACTAATCTCACGAATTTTTTGATACAAGTTCATATCTTGCCATGCTTGAAGCATCGCAGGTTCGCGGTTAGCAAGATTTCCCCGCATTGGAAATGCGGTATCTGGCAGGTTTAATGTCTGTTTGTAATCACTCATTTGTTTTTTCCATACCCATTACTGGTGATGTAGCAAAGTATTTTTTGACTACATCAATATCATTAAAAATTGCTTGTTTAAGCTGATCAAAATCAGCGAATTTTTTCTCTTTGCGAATAAACTTTTGAAATTCAACAGATAATTTTTGACCGTAGATAGTATCTGAAAAATCAAACAGATGCACTTCCAACACAGATTTAGATCCATCAACCGTTGGCCTAACACCCAGATTCGCCACCGCTTGAAAACGCTGCCCGTTTTCCAGCGTGGCGATCACCGCATAGACACCTGTCAGAGGTAATTTATAGCGAGTTGTTTTAACATTGGCAGTAGGCACGCCAATAGTGCGCCCTAGGGCCTGGCCATGCATCACGCGGCCAATCATACTAAAAGCTCTGTCACTGAGTAATTTAACTCGAGCAAAATCGTTGTCTGCCAGCGCCCGACGTATTTCTGTACTACTGACACGCGTGCCCTCTAACTTATAACTGATAGTGTTTTCTACACTAAAACCGAGTTTTGCACCTTGTTGTTGAAGCTGTTCAAAAGTGCCACTTCGGCCTTTACCAAATCTGAAGTCATCGCCGACTACAAAGTGTGCAACAGCTAATTTGCCCACTAGAATATCATCTATAAATTGGTCAGCTGTCATCGAAGCGAGCGCCGCATTAAACTTTAGGCATAATACTCTGTCAATTTTCTGCTCTGCCAAGTACTTGAGCTTAGCAGTCAGAGAATTTAGTCTCACAGGCGCTTTATCAGGAATAAAAAACTCTGCAGGATGCGGTTCAAATAGAATCACAAGTGACGGCAGATGCCTCTCTTTGGCTTGAGATGTCAATTGCGCCAGGATCTGCTTATGCCCTAAATGCACACCATCAAATTTGCCAATAGTTGCCACGCAACCTAAGTGCCTCGAACGCAAATTTTGAATTGAACGTATTAATTCCATCTATTGCTATTACATCTGTCACAAAAGTGCAGGATTATAACTCAGTTCTTCAATTACTGGTACAAGTGGCCACCTTAAACCATTAAATAAAATCAATCCTGAAAACAGCCTTTCACCGCCGGTGGAAAGTTAATATGCTGTTAAATCTCGCTTTCGCAGGCCCAAAGCCAGCAAAACAACAAGGTAACTAACCACCCCCACAATTACCAGAATCGCCATTTTAGACACCCTTTCCCAAACACCCCACGCCAACCACTGTTGCAAATCAACATTCAGCCAGAATATCGCCGCCACCAGCACAGCGCAAGCCGACAGCAACCTAAAGAGCAGCATTGCCCAGCCGGGCTGCCATTTAAACACGCCCACTTTCAACAGCCCATGCAACAGCAATCCAGCATTTAAAAAAGCCGATATAGCCGTTGCTGCGGCCAAACCTACGTGGGCAAAAGGAAAAATCAAAATCAAGTTAAACACCATGTTAGCCGCCATCGCCCAAATAGCGATTTTCACAGGTGTTTTCATATCTTGGCGTGCAAAAAAACCAGGCGCCAATACTTTAATCAACATAAACGCCAGCAAACCACAGGCATAGGCACGCAAACTCTTTGCCGCCATAAAGATATCGTGCTCATTCATACTGCCATAGCCAAACAACGTGACGAGCAGAGGTTCTGCTAACAGCAACAGGGCGACCGAAGAGGGTAGCCCTATCAACAGCACCATTCTCAGCGCCCAATCCAAGGTGGCTGCAAATGATTGCATAGACCGATCGGCACTTTTACGCGACAAGCTGGGCAAGATGACAGTCGAAATAGCGATAGCAAAAACTCCTAGAGGCAGCTCTGCCAAACGATCGGAGTAATACAACCAAGAGACACTGCCAGTTTGCAAAAAAGTCGCTAACACAGTATCTAGCAGTAAGTTAATCTGGGCCACAGACACGCCAAAAAGCGCCGGCACCATCAAGGTCAAAATCCGTTTAACCCCTTCGTCTTGCCAATCTATTAATGGTTTAGGTAATAATTTAATGCGCATAAGAAACGGTAACTGGAACGCTAGCTGCACAGCACCTGCCATCAACACACCCCAGGCAAGTGCCACCACTGGCTCGTCAAAATATGGGCTCAAAAAAACAGCAGATCCTATCAAACATAAGTTTAACAGCACTGGGGTGAACGCCGGCACCACAAAATGCTCGTAACTGTTGAGTACAGAGCCACAAAACGCCGTTAACGAAATAAGCATCAAATAGGGGAATGTAATCGCTAGCATCTGCGATGCCAAGGCAAATTTTTCATCATTGTGCAGGTAAAAACCCGGCGCGAAAATGGCAGTCAATACCGGTGCAGCCAACACAGCGACGATAGTAAGGACGAGCAAGATAACCCCTAAATTGCCTGAAACTCGATTGACCAAGCCTTGTACTGCAAGTAAATCGCGCTGCGTTCTATACTCACTTAATACTGGCACGAAAGCTTGCGCAAAGGCACCTTCTGCGAATAATCGACGGAGAAAATTTGGAATTTTAAAGGCCACAAAAAAGGCATCTGCAGCTCCTGTGGCGCCAAACAAATTGGCGACCACTATATCCCTAGTCAAACCTAAGACTCTAGACAACATTGTCATTGTCGAAACAATGGCACTAGCGCGTAGCAAACTAGATTTTAGCGGCACAAGGATATTTTTTAGTTCTTTTTGATCATCACTTAGTACGGCTGACCGCTCAACATCCTGGGTTTTCTTATCCACTTAAATACCTTCGATTACTTAACCTTTTGCATAACTGACCCGTATTTCTTGCTTAACCAGCACGCAGCGAAGCAAATCGGCAGAATTTTACGCCTTGTTGCAGAAAATATCTTGTTTTTATTGACATCTGAGCAATAAATATGAATAATCTCGCCTCTCAATTTACCGCTAAGCATTTTGCTTACCGGAACATATATTCTTAGGAGCAAGATCATGGCGAATTCCGCAGGATCAAAAAAACGTGCCCGCCAAGCGGAAAAGCGTCGTAAACACAACGCTAGCTTTCGCTCTATGGCTCGTACGTACATGAAAAAAGTTACTGCTGCAATTGAAGCTGGCGACAAAGCCGCTGCAAGTGAAGTTTTCAAAACTGCACAGCCTATTTTAGATGCATCAGTAAACAAAGGCGTCTTCACTAAAAATAAGATTGCGCGCGTTAAAAGCAGAATGAACGATAAAATTAAAGCTATTGCTTAATTTTAGCTAGGCATAAAAAAACCGGCACAGCCGGTTTTTTTATGCCTCTATCATTACGATTGATCTAGATTTAAACTAAAGCAAGATTATCCCTGTGCACCAACTCATCTTCATTAACAAAACCAATTGCAGCATGGATTTGACTACTGGGCAAACCTATAATTTTTTCTGCATCACGGTAACTATAATTCACTAGCCCTCGCGCCAACTCAGCGCCAGACCCATCCACGATCAAGACAACTTCACCCCGTGAAAAAACACCGTGCAGCGATTTAACACCGGCGGGCAACAAACTTTTACCTCGCTCTTGCATCGCAATTCGCGCTCCCGTATCAACCACCAGAGTGCCCTTAACTTGAAGATGCCCAGCCAACCATTGCTTTCGGGCAGCGACAGGCGAGCGAGAGGGAAGAATTAAGGTGCCAACGTTTTCAGCCGCTCGAATCTTCAACAACACATCATCCACCCGACCACTGGCAATCACAGTAACTGCGCCAGATCTAGCCGCCAGTTTAGCCGCACGTACTTTCGTCACCATCCCACCACGACCCAACACACCGCCATCACCTGCGACCTCAGCAATCATAGGGTCATCGGCTTTAGCTTCAGAGATTAGGCAAGCATCAGAGTCTGTCCTCGGATCGCTTGTAAACAGGCCCAACTGATCAGTCAGCAGCACTACCGCTTCAGCTTCAACCAAATTAGCCACCAGCGCAGCTAAGGTATCATTGTCGCCAAACTTGATTTCATCGGTAATCACGGTATCGTTTTCATTGACAACCGGCACCACCCCCAAATCCAGCAAGGTGCTTAAGGTCCCACGCGCATTGAGGTAGCGTTTTCTATCGGACAAGTCAGCGTGCGTTAACAGTATTTGAGCTGTCTGAGTTTCGTGGCGCTTAAAATTTTCCTCATAAACCTGAACTAAGCCCATTTGACCAATGGCCGCCGCCGCTTGCAAGCGATAGACCTGAACGGGCCTTTTATCCCAGCCAAGTCGCGTCATACCTTCGGCAATCGCCCCTGAGGACACCAACACAACTTCTACACCTTGGCGTCTCAACGCGACTAGCTGATCTACCCAGCGACCTATCGCCTCATGATCCAAACCCTTGCCATCATTGGTTAGCAGTGCACTACCAACTTTGACAACCCAACGTCGCGATCTAGTTAATACCTCTCTACTAGCACTCACTCAGCACCCCTTACTCACTAACGTATTCAACTTCCACATCATAATCATCGTCATCGAAGTCATCATCATTTTCGCGCGCCGCTCTATTAGCCCTCGCTTCGGCCCTAGCCACTTTACGCAAGTGATTAATGTGCTCTCTAGCCTCACTATCTACCGCCGCACGCATTGCATCTTCTTGCTCAAGCAACTCAGGATTAGCCAATACGGCCAGAGATCTCTTGTCCAAGAAATCTTGCAACTCACCGGTCAACGCACTAGTACCTTGCTTAGTCAAAGCCGATATTCTAAACACCGGCCCCTTCCAATCCAGCGCATCAATCACACTTTGACAACCCGCATCCAGCTCTTCTGCTGGCACCATATCAATCTTATTCAATACCAACCAACGAGGCTGCTGCGCTAGCGTTTTACTGAATTTTTGCAATTCATTAACGGCTACGACAGCCGCTTTTGCCGGGGTGAGATCATCCCAAGGTGCCATATCAACAATATGCAATAAGACTCGATTACGCGCTAAGTGCTTAAGGAAACGTATGCCTAAACCGGCCCCTTCAGCAGCACCTTCAATAATACCCGGTATATCGGCCACAACGAAACTGCGCCCCTGCTCTGTTCTAACTACTCCCAAGCTAGGCACCAAGGTCGTAAAAGGGTAATTTGCCACTTTTGGTGTCGCGGCTGACACGGCTCGCACGAAAGTTGACTTCCCAGCATTTGGCAATCCTAGCAAACCGACATCGGCCAACACTTTCAACTCGAATTTAACATTTCTAAACTCGCCGGCAGAGCCATTACTTGTCTGTCGAGGCGCTCTATTGACCGAGCTTTTGTAGCGTGTATTACCCAAACCATGAAAACCACCTTGAGCAATTTTCTCAACTTGACCTATTTCAATCAGATCAGCTAATACTTCATCTGTATCTAAATCGATGACCGTGGTACCCACTGGCACCTTTAGCACTAGATCTTCACCTTTACTTCCAGTGCAGTTCCTGCCCATACCCGACTGACCAGTCTGAGCTTTATGCCGGCGCGTAAAGTGATAATCTACCAAGGTATTTAACCCTGGATCGGCCTCAACTAAAATTGATCCGCCATCACCACCGTCGCCACCATCAGGACCACCTTTGGGAATATATTTCTCGCGGCGAAAGCTCATACAACCATTGCCCCCTTTACCCGCCTCAACAACAATCGTCGCTTCATCTACAAACTTCATTCCAACCTCCCAAAGACACCCCAATACAGGACGACCCTTAACCTATACTTTTAACCCAACTGTCACGCCATAATGCGCACTTGCATTGCACTAAAACAATCAACTACACACTTTGCGAGACCTTGCAGGTAACCAAACATTCAAACCGAATTCTAACCTAAGCCGCAGAGCAACTGAAACCTTTACCTATTTTCTAAGCTAATTAAACTCGAATACTAGACAAAAAAAAAGCCCCGCACAGCGGAGCTTTTTTTGGCTAAAAACACCGATTAAGCAGTTTCAATCGTAATAAACTTACGATTTTTCGGTCCTTTAACTTCAAATTTAACCACACCATCCGCTTTAGCGAAAAGCGTGTGGTCTTTACCACAACCTACGTTAACACCCGGGTGGAATTTAGTACCACGCTGACGAACAAGGATGCTTCCAGCCGAAACTACCTGACCACCGAAGCGCTTAACACCTAAGCGCTTGGCATTGGAATCGCGACCGTTCTTAGTGGAACCACCAGCTTTCTTATGAGCCATGAGTTATCTCCTTTGGATCAGCTTAAACGCTGATGCCTGTGATTTTAACTTCAGTGTACCATTGACGGTGACCCTGACGTGTCATTGAGTGCTTACGACGGCGAAACTTTATGATACTAACTTTCTCACCACG
This sequence comes from Gammaproteobacteria bacterium, assembly GCA_034111875.1. Classification (GTDB taxonomy): domain Bacteria; phylum Pseudomonadota; class Gammaproteobacteria; order Pseudomonadales; family Balneatricaceae; genus Rs1. Next base: position 19,855 of record JAWUWK010000008.1, on the reverse strand, counting down.
ACCATGACTGATTACTTCAGCAGTAACCTTAGCGCCACCTACAACTGGCTCTCCGACACTGATATCGTCACCGTTTCCAACCATTAATACACGGTCAAAATCGATACTAGAACCTGCTTCTACGGCTAATTTCTCTAATTTCAGAGTATAACCTTCTTCTACACGGTACTGCTTACCGCCGCTTACAATTACTGCAAACATTTTTTTCTCCAGTTTACGGCTTATCCGGCTACTAAAATGAAACCTGCTTCTAATGGCGATGCCATATAACAGGGAGCTAAAGGTTGGACAAGCTTAGGGCGCGAGATATTATAGCAAATACCCACATAACTCAAGTCTTTATTTACCTACAAAACAACCGCACTCGCCGCTGCTCTAAAAAGCAACAACCTTTTAGTGATCACCTGAACAGTCCCATCGACAAACACAAGCCGGCTATCTTTTTTAAGCAGTGAGTTTTAGCTATGTTGTAGGTCACAAAAAACCAGAGAACTCCTCTAGGGCTCTAACATTCATAGCTATTTATCATTAATAGACAGCCCATTACTGCATTGAATGCGCTTTTACTTGAAGTAGTTAAACCTGAGTGCTTGACAGAAGCGAAGTCTCGCCATAGCATTCGTTTAACGAAATTAACGTCGAATTAGTAGATATGCAGCCGCACCAACTGAACCCAAAGATTAGTCCTCAATTCTCAGCCGTGAACGATTTCATCATCGAACATTTAGGATCCAATGTTCCTTTAGTTGAAAAAATTGGCCATTACATTGTCCAAAGCGGCGGCAAGCGCTTTCGGCCGCTGTTAGTCTTACTCGCCAGTAATGTGTGTCGCTATCCAAAAATCGAATCAGATATTGACCACATTAAGCTAGCGGCAATTATTGAATTTATTCACACGGCCACACTACTGCACGATGATGTGGTTGATAATTCAGATTTACGCCGCGGCAAAGACACTGCCAATGCAAAATGGGGCAACGCTCCCAGTGTATTAGTCGGTGATTTCTTATACTCACGCGCCTTTCAAATTATGGTAGACATTGGCAAGCTGGATATTATGAACGTTATATCCAATGCCACCAATGTGATTGCTGAAGGTGAAGTCCTGCAATTACTTAATGCTAGAAACCCAGATCTATCAGAAGATGACTACATGAACGTCATAATCGCCAAGACGGCCATGTTATTTGAAGCGGCCGCTGAATCTGGTGCCATATTAGCAGATGCCAGCCGAATAGAGCGGACCGCAATGCAACTTTATGGGCGCCATTTAGGCATCGCATTCCAACTCGTTGATGATGTGATGGACTATTTATCTAACGCCGACGAGATGGGCAAAAATGCTGGTGACGACCTCGCCGAGGGCAAGGCAACCCTACCGCTTATCCAAGCAATGAAAGAAGCGAGCCCTAAAAATAGGAAATTAATCAGACGCGCCATCCGCGAGGGCGGGCTTGAAGATTTAAGTCCTGTATTGAGCGCAATTAAAAATACTAACGCCATAAAATACACTCAAGACAAAGCACTAGAGCACGCTAACATAGCTATCGACTGCTTAAAAGACATTGCAGATTCGAGCTTCAAGCAGACTCTGATCACCCTTGCAGAACTGGCGGTTGACAGAAAAGCTTAAGTCGATCAGGTTGCATATCCACCTGCAAAATAAAACCAAAGCACCTCGGGTTATTTTTTTAACACATTGATATATAGCATATAAAAATAATACATGGACTAATAAGCTTAGAGACTTTGGATTTTTATCGGGTAATTGATGCCTAAGTGCACGACAATCGGTATAATCGGCCGATATTTAACAAGATGGGAAACAATTTTCACATGACTAGACCTTCTTCATTTAATCGCGACGAGCTTCTTAGCTGTGGCAATGGTGACATGTTTGGCACTGGCAACGCACGTCTCCCGGTAGGCAATATGTTGATGATGGATCGCATCACTTCAATTACCGCTGAAGGTGGTGAGTTTGGCAAAGGCGAAGTCATCGCCGAGCTAGATATCAGTCCTGATCTATGGTTTTTCGATTGCCATTTCCCAACAGACCCAGTGATGCCTGGCTGCTTAGGCTTAGATGCTATGTGGCAACTTGTCGGTTTCTTTCTGGGCTGGAAAGGCAACTTAGGAAAAGGTCGCGCACTTGGCGCAGGCGAAGTTAAATTTTTTGGCCAAGTATTGCCAACGGCGAAGAAAGTAACTTACAAAATCACCATCAAACGTTTAATTGAACGTAAATTAGTCATGGGCATTGCCAATGCCACTATGTCAATTGACGGTAAAGAAATTTATTCTGCAGCTGATCTTAAAGTAGGCCTTTTTCAATCTACTGATGATTTTTAATTAGCTATCCAAGACCTTTGTCCGAAATAGCTAGCGAAAGCAAAGCAAGAACAATTGAAAATCCGGCGTTTATACTTATAAATGAAGTTTTTTATTTTTTTTAGAGCCTTATTACTGAGCGTAGTAATCGTGCATTAAGGTCTCTATTGATATTACTTAGAGGAGAGTTCCTATGAAACGTGTTGTCGTTACCGGAATGGGAATCGTATCTTGCATAGGTCAAGATAAAGAAACCGTTCTTGAGTCCTTAAAAACAGGCCGCTCGGGGATTAAATTCCAAGAAGAATACAAAGAGCTTGGCTTTCGCAGCCATGTTGCAGGTAGTATCGAAGATTTTGACATAGACACACTAATCGACCGTAAGTTACGCCGCTTTATGGGCAATGCGGCGGCTTACGCTTATGTCGCTATGCAACAGGCAATTGAAGACGCGGGTTTATCTGAAGATCAAGTGTCTAATGTTCGCACTGGCTTAGTGGCGGGTTCTGGCGGCGCATCTTCAGCAGATATTATTGAATCAGCAGACATATTAAGAAACAAAGGCGTACGCCGCGTTGGCCCTTATCGGGTGACGCGCACGATGGGCAGCACTGTGTCAGCTTGTCTGGCAACCCCGTTTAAAATTAAAGGCGTCAACTACTCTATCACGTCAGCTTGCGCCACTAGCGCACACTGTATCGGCAATGCTATGGAGCAAATCCAACTGGGCAAACAAGACATCGTCTTTGCCGGCGGCGGTGAAGAACTGCACTGGTCACTCAGTGTCATGTTTGATGCAATGGGTGCATTATCAAGTAAATATAATGATACGCCTGAGCTAGCATCGCGTGCATACGACGCCAACCGAGACGGATTTGTCATCGCTGGCGGCGGCGGAATGTTGGTGATTGAAGAATATGAACACGCTAAAGCCCGCGGTGCGAAGATTTATGCTGAACTCGTAGGATATGGCGCGACGTCTGACGGTTACGACATGGTCTCTCCATCAGGTGAAGGTGCAGTGCGCTGTATGCAACAAGCGATGAGCACCGTCGCTGGAGACATTGATTATATAAACTCTCATGGCACATCAACACCTGCAGGTGACATGCAAGAACTCAAGGCGATGAAGCAAACCTTTGGCGATAAAATGCCACCAGTGAGCTCTACCAAGTCTCTTACAGGACATTCTTTAGGTGCTACAGGCGTTCAAGAGGCTATTTACTGCTTACTGATGCAGGAAAATAACTTCATCTGCGCCTCTGCTAATATTCAGGAGATAGACCCTGAAGCTGCAGAGCTACCTATCGTTCACAAACGCATAGACAACGTTATTCTACAACGTGTAATGTCTAATAGCTTCGGTTTTGGTGGCACTAACTCCACCCTTGTATTCCAAAAGATTTAATCACACCTAATAATCTGCCGGCAAGTCCAGCAGATTATTTCAAAACTATTAAGGCATCTTCGAAAGCTTAAACTTAGACAACATCTCCTGCAATCCTTCAGCTAGATAGGTAAGTTCGACAGCGGCAGCAGCACTTTCGTTAGCAGTATCACTATTTTTCTGAGTAATGCCATCTATCACGGCTATCCCCTCATTTATACTATTCACACCCGTTGCCTGATCATTACTAATCAGCGCGATTTCCTCTATTAATTCAGTGGTTTTTTGCACAGTGGTGAAAATATCATTGAGGCTTGCAGCGGTCTCACTGGCAATTAGCCGACCATGTTCAGTTTTCTCCACAGAACCTGCAATTAATTTAGACGTTTGCTCGGCCGCTTTGGTACTTCTCTGCGCTAAATTTCTTACCTCTTCTGCGACAACCGCAAAACCTCTTCCCTGCTCTCCTGCACGCGCTGCTTCGATGGCCGCATTAAGGGCTAACAAGTTAGTTTGATCAGCTATTTCATCAATAATGCTAATAAACGCTGAGATACTGTCACTCGCGTCGCTGATTGCCTGCATTGATTCAATCATAGTCTGCATTTTATCAATGCCTTGATTCGCTTGTGTTTGCGCTTGAGTCACTAATCCCTGCGCTTGGTTGGCATTGTCTGCATTGCGATTAATTTTTTCAGTCAGCTGCGATATAGAAGCGCCTATTTGAACCAGGCTGGTCGCCTGTTCTGCTGCACCTTGAGAGACTTCGGTACTATTCACAGAGACACCACCACTGCCAGCACAAATTTCATTTGATGAGGTCTGTGTTTGACTCAGTACATCATTTAGGTTCTCGATCATTTTCTGCAAAGCAATGCCTAAGGCATCTTTGCCAGAGGCTAAACTGACTTTTTGATCGAGATTTCCATCGGCAATATTCTCCGCAAGCTCAACTTTATCTCGCAAATTACTCATCATACTGATCATTGCTGCGTAAACACCTTGATCGTTATGACTTGGTACTAGCCTTTCAGACAAGTCACCCTCTGCCAATGTATTTGCCAGAGATTCTATATATTTTGGCTCTCCACCTAACATAGACATTAAATGATTGGTGAGCCAGATAGCAATGAAGATGCCAAGTATTAATGCTATTACTGTCACAATTATGACGCTATTGATCACCGTGTGCTCGGTGTTTAACAGCGCTTCTTTGCGCGTGGTCATTAAGCTAACTTCTCTCTCCTTAAAAGTGGCTACTTGAGAGCGGAATTTATCGAAATAGACTTTTCCTCTACCTTCACCAACCAAATCAGCCATATCATCCATTGTTTTAGAGTCACCTATTTCATTTCGCAATGAAATTTGCTTACTGACGACGTTGCCTAGCCAATCGTCAATCGTTTGCTGGCTTTCCAAGAGCAGTTTTACCTGCGGTGGATTATCGCTTACGGTTTTCGACAATTGCGCTACGAGTTGATTAAAATCAATCCTGCCTTGATTATAGGGCTCAAGAAAATCGTCTTGTCCTGCGAGCAGAAAGCCGCGCATGCCTGTTTCCATGTCGACAGCTGCAGCGACAATCGACTCAGCAGTCGAAATAACATCATAAGTGTGAACCACCCATTCCATTAACTGCCTATACTCAGCCAGAGAATTACTGTTTGCCGCTTTTGATTTTCTGGCATCCATCAAAACACGCTCTCTAGCGATAAATGTTTTTAATTGCCCTCTAAATTTGTCAAAGTAGACTTTACCTTGTTTTTCTTGAACTAATGCGGCCATATCATTCATGGTCTTTGCATTACCAATATCAGCGCGCAAAGCAATCACCGGCTCAGTGACCTTGTTATTCCACTGACCAATAGTAGCCACCATGTCACTCAATAGTGTGACTTGTGCAGGATTATCCGACACTGTATTAGCCAAGGAGGAAGCTAACCTATTAAAGGTTTTACTCCCTTTATTATAAGGCTCTAAAAAATCATCCTGGCCGGCCAGTAAATAACCGCGCATTCCGGTCTCCATATCCACCGCCGAGGCTGTGATTTTAGAGGCGCTATCTAATACTTCATAAGTATGAACGACATAATCCACATCTTTTTCTAACGACTTAATACTATAGAAGACAATAACTGCCATGGCCATCATCAAACAAATTATTATGCCGTTGCCGAATAATAATTTTGCTCTAAAAGTGAACTTACTTAGCATCTAATATTCCTTATATATACATACATCAATGACTAGATATCTAGCGCATCGATAAATGACTTAATCTAAAGTGCAGGTACTATAAACTTTAGATCACTATTGATTTAATTCAAGAATTAATTTGGAATCACAATAGTAATAGTGCAATAATCCATAATCTGTGGCTAACGTCACTACTGTCTGGTTTAGCTTTTATAGAACCCCTCCCCTCTTTTCTAACGCCCGCTGAACAGGACTAAATTACTGTGCGCTAATCCTCTGAGTCTAAATCACACACTGAATTATTAACTCATTACTGAGAACGGTTTTTTGTTCATCATTTTCTCAGGAATAATGGCCATAATGTAATAGCAGATCATTGTTATTTGTAACCGCACACTAAATGGTAGCCTGTATTCACCATCGTTTTGAAAAACAGCTAAATACTCAGTCTATCCACCTTTTTTGAAGTAACACTGTGGGATGTAACCAGCTGCTTGGCCTCTGGTAGATATAGAATCAAAATGAAAACTTCGCGCGCGATGTATTATGTCCAGTGTTGTAAACACAGGTTAACTCGCTGGCCTGATCAATAAAAAAGCCATCTAACAACACTTAGGCCCAGTTTTCTTGGGCCTAAAATCTAGCGCTGTGAAATAGCCCTGCAGGGGCCATATGATAAGTCAATCACCGCAATTTCTGTCTTGTCGGGATGACACAGGGTTTGCCAACAATATAAAGTTAATCGATCAATCATGGATCCAATGAACGGGGAGGTTAGAGCTAAATATTTTATGAAAAAAAAGCATAAAACAACTGCTTATCATAAAATTAAGGCATTCAAAGCAGCCGAACCTAGCGACTCTTTTATTGTATCTAGGATGCCGCTATGCCATCGGCACAACTTACGCTATGAAAGCTAAACAACGACACTCGCGAGGACAAACAATAAAACTTCGTTTAACAAAGGTCCTGACTGGTGACAGTTAAGAATGCTGGTCTAAATCCAACATCTGAGCTTTTAGCCAATCGACAGATTCTGTGTGCACATCACTCACCCCGCGCTCTCTGGTGTCAATAGGCGCACCTATGCGCAAGGTAATAGTCCCAGGCTTCTTCAATAGTATTTTACCTGGCCAAAAGAGACCCGCATTATGAGCCATAGGCACTAAGGGCACTGTAGCACTGACTGCTAACATGGCCCCACCTTTGTTAAATACTCCCATCTCGCCGGTCGGCAAACGGGTTCCCTGCGGAAATATAATCACTGGAACATTGCGCCCCAATCGCTCCTTGCCCTGTTCAAGCAACTGCTTTAAAGCGCCTCTTTTTTGACTGCGATCAAGGGCGATGGGATCGAGTAATGCGAGTGCCCAGCCAAAAAAAGGAATCGTTAATAGCTCTTTCTTTAACACGATTGATTGGGGGCGAATTAGCGTCTGAAAGAAAATCGTCTCCCATTCGCTCTGATGATTGGCGATGACAACATAACTTCCTTGAATCGGCAGATTCTCTTTCCCCTCGACTGTGACCTTAATGCCGCAACAGATTCGAATCCAGAACACGTAAAAAAAATTCAAGGTAGTCACAAAACGAAACCGCCGCTCAAAAGGCAGCCATCTAGCGACGATCACACAGATTAAACCATGGATAATGGTGGCTAGATAAAAAGCGCTGTAATAGATAATCGCTCGAAGAAAATTTAAAACTGTATTCACTCTTTTATCCTATATTAAAGTGCTGTTTAGCCGCCGGTAACTGGGGGGAAAAACGCCACCTCATCACCTGTTTTTATACTCTGGTCAGCACTGACCATTTCTTGGTTAACGGCGATTAAAGTACTGACACTGCCCAATGCTTTGGACCACTTATCACCGCGCTCTTGTTGCAACCAGGCCGATAACTCAGCGACAGTCTTAATACTAGCGGGTAATTCAATTGATTCTTGCGCTAAGCCTAATAGCTCCCGAATACTCGCAAAGTAAACTATCGTTATCATGAACTCGCCTCCGCTTGCCAATGGCCATTTTTTCCGCCAGTCTTTTCTAATAGCTTGAGATTTTGCACTTGCATACCTTTATCAACCGCCTTGCACATATCATAGATCGTTAATGCCGCGGTACTTGCAGCTGTTAAAGCTTCCATTTCAACACCGGTTTGTCCCGCCAACTTACAAGTTGCGGTAATAGCCACGAGATTATGCTCAGACTGCAAACTAATATCCACCGCTACTTTTGTCAGCATTAGCGGATGACACATAGGAATAAGCTCACTGGTTTTCTTGGCTGCCATAATACCTGCGATTCGGGCAACCGCCAACACATCCCCTTTTTTATGCCCACCAGAAGCGATAAGCGCTAAGGTATCCGCTAACATATGTACTTCCGCATAGGCTGTCGCCTGCCTTGTGGTGATAGATTTGTCTGTAACGTCCACCATTTGGGCATTACCTTGTGCATCAAGATGGGTTAAATCAGACATTATCTGCCCCTGTATTGCGCTTATTATTCATCTGTTTTTGATTCTCATATGGCTTTGAGTACATACTAATTGCAATTAACCTTTCAGCGTCACTTAAGCCTTCAAATCGCTGATTGAATTGGCGCAGCTTTGCTTCGTTAACACCTTCTACCTGACCGGCGGCAATTAAGTTTGAAGAATGTAGCTGATAATTAGTTTGAATTTGCTCATCAATGAAACAAGCCAGATCGGCAGGGGTTTCGATATCACCTTTTAACACGTCACCAAAATGAACATGGACATCACCTTTATTACCGGTAATGCCTGCCACGATACTTTCGATGTCTTCAAACTCTCCTTTTTCATAGGTTTGGCCAGTCGCCTTCACCGCTAATTCTTTTGCTTTGTGAACATCGCAAGGGTCGTATTCGTAGGAGATGCTCACCGGTACAATATTAAGGCGCTGGGTCATCTGCGCAAAACTGCGTGCTTTACGCTGAGACATATATAACATTTTCAACAGTGCCGCATCGGTCTTATCATCGCCATTTTTAGCACGCCCTTCTCTTTGCGCTATCCAAATCGACGCCTCGTCAACGACAATAGAATGATCGATATAAGACGACAAATGAGTTAATGCTTTGAGCATTTCACGTGGTGCTTTTGCCGAACGTTTTACAATAAAACTCTTATTTAGTCGCATTAAATCCGACACGTACTCTTTGGATAATAAGTTATCACCAATGGCAATTCGCACTGTCTGCATCTCTTTGTGATACAACATCCAGTTAACAAAAGCCGGATCCATTGCTATATCGCGGTGATTAGACATAAACAGGTAGGCGCCGTCTTGATCCAAATTTTCTATCCCAGAGCAAGTGATTTTCCGGGTGGAAAGGCCTATCATTTTTTGCATATAGCCCGCAACGATCGATTGAAAAGCGCGCACAGTCTCTATATCACCAAATTGACGCGCCATGCCTATGCGCACAATACTTCTGGTCATTCGCGGAAACCATCGATAACAACGCGCAAATTTGTAGTGGGAAATAGCCCCCACTAGCTCATCATTGTGCAGCATAGCATTCAGCACTTTAGCTACTTCAGTATCTTTATAAGGACGAATATCACTATAAGTGTCTTGATTAGAGTTCACTGTGCTTTAAAACCTAGCTGCTATAAAGGCTACTATTCTAGCGCCTCAGCGAGTGCATTGCACTTTTTTGCAGCAACTTAGACTGTTTAGCCAAGTAATTGACTGAAGGGAATAAAGTCTACTAGCTGACCTTTGTGCACTTGGGCATCTACCGGAATAACCACTAAGCCATTGGCGCGACTAGCTGTCGATAACATACCTGAACTTTGGTTGCTAAAACGCTCTACTTTCCCCTCCTGGTAAACACCACGCAAATACTCTTCTCTAGTGCCGGCTTTAAGATGATCAAAGTTTGCTATTACCTTAAAACACAATACAGTTTCGACTACCCCTCCTTGAAGTTTGGTTAAGTAAGGCCGTGCGAATAGGCAAAAAGTAATCAGCGCAGACGCTGGATTACCGGGCAAGCCAAAAATAGGCACTGTATTAACCTTTCCATAGGCCAAGGGCTTACCAGGCTTAAGCTTTATACGCCACATATCGAGCTTGCCTAAAGAATCCACTGCCGCTTTTATATGATCTTCTTCTCCCACTGAAACACCACCGGTACTAATAATAATATCAGCGCGCTCTGAAGCCATTTTCAAGGCCGCTTTAGTGGCCTCTAAAGTATCTGCAACTTTACCTAAATCTATCACTTTCATACCCAGTTGCAGAATGAGCGCATTTAACATGGCCCGATTTGAATTATAAATTTTGCCTGCGCCCAACTCTTCACCAGGTTCTACTAGCTCATCCCCGGTTGACACAATGGCCACTCTCAGTGGCTGATACACAGAGATTTTATTGATACCCACTGATGCCAAGACACCAATGTCTGCGGGTTGTAACTTTCTACCCCGCTCAAAGAGCGGCTCTGCTGTTTGTATATCTTGACCTTTAGGCCTGATATTCTGACCTTTTATAACCTTTGCCGGTAAGCAAACGCCCTGTTCAGATACTGTCACTTGTTCTTGCATTATGACAGTATCTGCTCCTTGTGGAATTTCAGCACCGGTAAATATGCGCGCTACAGTGCCTACTGTTAATACTCGGGGAATATCACCCGCCGCTATTCGATCAGACAGGGCTAAGTGTGTAGGCTTATTAGGCTCTAAGCTTGCAAAATTGACAGCGTAACCATCCATACTACTGTTGTCTTGAGGGGGCACATCCACTGTCGATATGATCTGCTCAGCCAAGGTGCGTCCTAATACAGATGAGAGCGCAACTTGCTCTACCAGCTGTATCGCCTTAGCATCAGCAAGCAATAGTTCGAGCGCTTTAGACACAGGAATAAGCGGCTGCACTTTGAATTTTTGGTTTTCGACAACATCGGTCATGTCTATTCTCATAATTTGCAGTTAGAATCGACCCTAGCGCTTTATGCTTGTCGTTAAAGTATTGGCCAGAGTGCTATAAAACAGCTCGAATCTTACAGTAACCGCTGCCGATTTTCACTTGCTAGGCAGCTACTAAATTGCAGTAATCACTGATACGCAACAAGATAACCCTCAATTCAAGCCAACCATAAATAACCATGAAAATGTATACAATGACAAAACACCTGCATTTAACCTTGATGCTAATCAGCGTTATTTTTTAGATAGCACGCAGAGTAGCTGCCACAGTGGATGCCAAATGGCTGCAGAAAAAATGGGCGAAAATAGCGCCGCATGTGATCGATACTTGGCTATTTATCAGCGCTGCTGTGTTGATCATCCAACAATATCCTATAGCCAATCACTGGTTAAGCGTCAAAATAATAGATTTATTTGGCTATTTTGGCTTTGGCTTTTTAAAGGCCAAAAACCTGATAGTGGTAAAGTTAGTTTAACTATTGATTGTATTAGGTTTTATTGGCTACATGATCAGTGTCGCTTACACAAAGAATCAATGCCTTGGTGAAAGACTCTCGACGTTAATCCAAGTGGGTGTTGTCTATGGTCTTTTCCCCTTAGACAACACGGATCCATGCTCCCGACCGACAAACTAAGTATTAGCGGCTCTGAAGATTTAACATCAGTTTCAGTTTGAGACCTTTCGCCGATGACTACACTCAATAATACGGCGTTAAAAAATTCAAAGCTCTCATTTATAACTATAAACTCAGGTTTTTGACTTGTCTTATCCGCGCACACTATTTCGCGTAAAGTTCTCACTTTAAATAAATAGTATCCATCACTTTTGTTAGTTCTTCACGCCAATGTCGTTGCTGTATCCCAAAATTGCGCAGTAATTTTTTACAGTTGAGCACTGATGATGCAGGTCTTTCTGCATTCGCATAAAGCTCTGAACGCGGTACTGAGTGCAATTTTTTAGTGACCAGCGGCTCATGTAATAATGCTCTCTCATAGATCGCCTGTAAGAACTTAAAGCGAGTGGTTACTTCAGCCCCGCAGTAATGGTAAGTACCCCAAGCTTTTGCGCCATCGTTCAACTGTAGAATGGCTGCCAGTATTACACGTCCTATATCTTCTGCAGAGGTAGGGCAACCTTGTCTATCATCAGCGGCAAACATTTCTAATTTAAGGCGGGCGTTAGCCAAAGAGCGGGTCAAATAATTTTCATTCCATTGTGAAAACACCCAACTGACTCTTAGAATAAGATGTTTATCTAATTTTTTTCGCAACACCTCTTCACCTTGCCATTTACTTTTACCGAAAATACCCAGCGGAATAGTTTCATCATCTTCACTGTAACCACTGGCATAGTGCCCATCGAATACATGGTCGGTCGATAAATGAATAATTGGAATATCTTTCTCATCACAGACTTCAGCCAGAATAGCCAAAAAATCACGGTTTAATAAATAGCATAAATCGACTTTTTTCTCGCTGACCACCACTGAATTATAACCTAGCGTGTTGACGACAAAATCTGGATTGCTCTGTTCTAGAACGCTCGCAACCACTTGTTTATCGCGCAGGTCAGGGGCGTTTGATGTCGCACCTAGCACTTCAAATACTTCACTGTGAGCACCAGCACTTATCAACGCTTTTCCGACTTGCTCTTTAGGCCCAGTCACCAGTATTTTAATTCTTCTGCCATTTGACCAGTGATGCATTTAATACCTATTGCTAAAATATGTTAATAATAACATTGATTGCGTCATCTTACGTTAGTCGCACACGGACAGACACTGCTAATTAATGATAACACTGAATCAGTGAATTTCTTGTAGTATCGAATACAAGCTCTTGATTTTGAATGAAGCTAATATTTTTTCAACTCCACTGTAAACTTAATATCATCTATTCTATATCGACTTTAAACTGACGTAACCAGCTATAGGAGACCTTTGCACTGTTATTTCGCTCAGTACAGAGGTCTCTATAAACAACATCCCCAGAAAATTTTATCTGGGGACAATTCTACGTTTGAAGGGCCGGTATATTAATGAACATTATAGTTAACGGTTAACCGCCTGCGCCACCATTTGTGAATCTATCTGGCCAACCGCTGCACCATTTTCGTTGGTGACTACGGCTTTATAGGAATCTGTACTTAACATACTATGTAACACTTTACTCAAAGTATCATCTTCTTGGACTACTAGAGTGTCACCATTTATGGGTTCAGGCTGTTGATAGGCTTGCATAATAGAGCGCGCCCGCAAAATAGCCGTGCGGTTGACATCGGCCACAAAACGTCTTACATAGCCATCTGCAGGATGCAATAGAATACTCTCCGCATCACCTTGTTGAATCAGCTTGCCGTGATTGAGAATGGCTATACGATCACCTATTTTAAGTGCTTCGTCTAAATCATGAGTAATGAAAATAATAGTTTTCTGCAGTTCTTGTTGCAGACCCAATAGTATATCTTGCATGTCAGACCGAATTAGCGGGTCTAGAGCACTAAAGGCCTCATCCATCAACAAGATATCAGCATCACAAGCTAGCGCTCTCGCCAAACCGACTCTTTGTTGCATGCCTCCTGAGAGCTGGGCTGGATACTTCTTTTCATAGCCTAACAAACCTACTTTTTCTAGCCAATAGTAGCTTTGCTGAGTTACATTGCGTTCGGGCTCACCCTTTACTTGCAATCCGAAACCAATATTCTCGATCACAGTGCGATGAGGTAATAAGGCGAAATTTTGAAACACCATCGCGGTTTTTTGCTGGCGATAGGCACGTAGTTGAGCCGCGTTCATTTTGCAAATATCTTGGCCATCGACAATTACTTTGCCCGCGGTCGGTTCTATCAAGCGATTTATATGGCGTATTAAAGTAGATTTACCCGAACCAGAAAGCCCCATAATCACTTCTATAGAATGAGAGTGCAGCGACATATTAATATTATTTAAAGCCAATACATGATTATGTTTGGCTAACATTTGCTCTCGATCAATCCCCGAGTCGATTAATGGCAACATACTTGCCGTTTTGGGGCCGAACACTTTAGATAAGCCTTGGATACTGATTTTAACATCTGTTCGCTTAGACATGTTGTCTACCCTGAGCTTGCATTTGAATCCGTATTCTATTAAACATTTCAACTACCCTAAACTTGCGTTTGAATCTGTAGTCGATTAGAGGTTTTGTCCACCTTGACGGTGCTTTTGGATACGCATTCCATAGCGTTGAGAGACCCTATCAAAAATAATGGCGATGGCTACTATCGCAAAACCATTGAGCAGACCCATCGAAAAATACTGATTGGTGATGGCTTTCAGTACTGGCTGCCCCAAGCCTTTCACACCAATCATTGAGGCAATCACCACCATCGATAGAGACATCATTATAGTTTGATTTATACCGGCAAAAATCGACGGCAATGCCAGTGGCAATTGCACATTTTTTAGCTTTTGCCAGGCGCTGCAGCCATAGGCGTCTGCAGCTTCTATTACTTGTTTGTCGACTTCGCGAATACCCAAATTGGTTAAACGCACTATCGGCGGTAAAGCGTAGATAATAACCGCAATTAAGCCCGGCACTTTGCCTATACCTAACAACATGACGACTGGAATCAAATACACAAAACTGGGCATTGTTTGCATGACATCAAGTATTGGCGATATCACCGCTTGCACTTTATTAGATCTAGCCATAAGAATACCTAAAGGTATGCCGATAGCAATTGCCACTAGCGTACAGACTGAAATAATAGATAAGGTGCGCATAGTGTCTGTCCACATACCTAAATAACCTATTGCTGTGAAGGCAGCGACAATCCCAATCACAATCTTCCAGCTCCTGCTCGCTGCAAAAGCTAGCGCCGCAGACACTGCGATGATGATAGGCCAAGGAGTCTTCAGAAGAAGTTGCTCACTGAATATTAGAAAATCTAACAACGGATCAAAGAGACGCTCTAAATCAGCGCCATATTCATGGGTAAAGGCTCTGAAGCTCTCGTCAATTGACTTCCTGAATTCACGTAACTCGCTTCGGGACATACTGGGAAATTCAGACCAACTCAAAATAGCATCCTCAACTCATAGCTTGGATGGCCACTGGCTTCATTTTACTCCAGTGGTTTTACTAGAAACAGCCTTAGACTCTCTCACTTATCGTATAAAAATAATTAACTAAGCACTGACTCTTGATTAACTAAGTTAGGATAAACTACTCTGCAGTGACCACTTAAAGAGCGCTAGCAATCTTCTCAGCCGCTTCTTTACTGACCCACGCACGCCAGAGATCTGGATTATTTTTCAAGAAATAATACGCGGCATCTTCACCGTTGGCTTGATTTTCGTCCATATAGACAATCACTGGCCCAACTTGTGCAGATGAGTAAGAGCGCTTATTTAAGTAACCCATAATTTCGGGATTTTGTTGTGCGAACTTAGACACCACCACAGTATTTACTTTGGATTGAATCCACGTTGACCGCTTGGGTGTTTCGCAATCAGCCATCGACAGGCACTTGTGCCAGTTATCAGCATCAAACGTCGCGCCAAAGTCGAGTTTTTTAAGTTTGTATTTAGTCGCATTGACCGTCGGTTGCCAATAGTAACCAAACCAAGCTTCATCGCGTTGCGCGGCTTTCGATATGGCACCATCTAAGCCAGCAGCGGAACCCGGATCCACCATTGCAAATCCAGCTTTAGTGAAATTGTAAGCCGTTTCTTTTGCAAGATTAAGATTTACCCCCTCACATCCCCAACCAGAGGGACAATTCATAAAAGCCGCTTTGCCAGGCTCTTCTTTATTGGGAAACAATTCAGGGTGCGCTAGCACATCGTCTACAGTTTTAATTTCAGGGTATTTGTTGGCGATTGCGGGCGAGATAAACCAACCTTCAGATGCATCTGATACCAATTGAACCCCGACAATCAAATCACCTTTTTCCTGCGCTACTTGTAAACGCTCTGAAACTGAATTCCCCCAGAATTCAGGGGCTATGTCTGGCTGGCCCTTTGACTCCATAGATGCAAAAGTGGTGTTAGTCGCGCCGGGGACTAACTCTACATCGCAACCGTAGCCTTCAGATAAAATTATTTTATCTAAGTTTGCAGCAAATTCAGCTGTGGCCCAATTCATTTCTGCAATGGAAACACTACCGCAAGCGGCAAAAGCATGTGAGGTTGAAAGACCAATGACAGCGGATAGCAAAGTCATTTTCAAAGGTAATAATTTCATCATAAACTCCGAGTAAGAATCACTTAGATTCTATTAGAACATAACCTATGTGATATTTTTATCAATAAGCGATATATAAAGAGTAAAACTCTTATTTGGACCTTTGCACTATTACTAGGCTCATACATTGGGCATTAAAAACAAACTCGAAATCCCCATTTATAAGTATAAATGCCGATTTTCGCCGGTTGTGCCTCGTCTTACCTTCGTTCGCTACTGAGTGCAAAGGTCTCTTATTGTGGTTATCAGCTAGCAAATGCTTTCAAAATAGCTCAATCTATTTTATAAACAGTTCAGTAACTGCAATGAAACTCTCACCACACAATCAACAGAATGTATGGTTCATATAATTACATATTATTTATTCTTATTTCAATTACTAGACGACTTTATAGCCTCGCGAAGAGGCCATTAAGGCCATTTTTTCTCTGAGTTGATTAAAACCGCGTTTAAAGAGCAATAGATACGCTAATATTGAACCTTTATCGGCACTTTCAAAGGTAGGCGCAAACTGACTTTGGTTCGATCCATAACCACTGACGTTTTGTAGCGACGCACATTAGAGTCATTATAAAACAAGCTCTGGGTTAAGTTTTCGAAGTCTGCCATATCGGTTGCTGTGACCACTAAGATAAAATCAGCTTCGCCGGTGACGTAATAACACTGTTGAACCCTAATCTCATTTTGAATGCGCGCTTTAAATTGTACTAAATGATTAATGTGATCTCGCTCTAGCTCTACTGAAATAACAAAGCACATTAATTGGCCTACCGACTTTGGAGAGACGACGGCCACTTCGGCACTTATGACATGATTATCTCGCAATCGCTTTAATCTACGCTGCACACTCGCAGTAGAGAGCCCAACCTCTTGAGCTATAAACTCAATCGACTTTCGTAAATCTATCTGTAAGATTCTTAATATATTTAAATCCTGATTATCTAATTCCATTAATTCTCCATAACAAGCCATAAAAAACTCACTTTTTATGGCACTATAGTCATAAACGATCAATTTTAGCAAATTACTGATCAAATAAGATCATATTGTTTTGTTATAGTTTATATTAAATTTAGTATTCGCTGGAGAATATAATGCAAAATAAAAACACACCGTCGGCCGCCACTTTAAGTATCTGGGGCGGTGAAACCGAACACCCACTTTACGAGCGCTCTACTCAAGTGCCCGTCGTTCATAGTGTTTCTTTCGGATACAAAGATATTGATACTTGGCACAATGTCGCATTAGAAAAAGAGCCAGGACATATTTATTCAAGGAATACAAATCCCACTGTGCGAGCGTTCGAAGACAAAGTAAAAGCCCTCGAGGGCGCAGCAGCGGCCACTAGCTTCTCTTGTGGTATGGCGGCCATTAGCAACACCTTTGGCGCGCTGTTAAAACCTGGAGACAGAATCGTTTCTATTAAAGATAGCTATGGTGGAACCAACAAACTTTTCACCGAATTCCTGCCCCCACTGGGGATTGAGGTTTGCCTTTGCAATACTTCAGACCACAGTGAAATAGAAGCTGAAGTCGCTAAAGGCTGTACTATGCTCTATTTAGAAACCCCCACTAATCCAACCGTTAAAATAGTCGACATCGCTCGGCTTGCCAATGCGGCGAGAAAAGTCGGCGCTTTAGTAGTGGTTGACAATACTTTTGCCACACCAATCAACTGCAACCCACTGGCTCTTGGAGCTGACATCGTCATTCACAGCGCCTCTAAGTTTTTAGGCGGTCATGCAGACGCGTTGGGCGGGGTCGCTTGCGGCAGTAAAGAATTAGTTAAAAAGTTATACCATTACCGTGAGATAAACGGCGCTTCTCTGTCACCCATGGATGCTTATAGTTTATTGCGCGGAATGAAGACACTGAGCTTGCGTGTAGAGAGACAAAACCAAAGTGCGCTGACTATCGCACGCTGGCTACAACAGCAACCTATCGTAGATCAAGTAAATTACCCGGGTCTCGAAAGCCACTTGCATCACGATGTTGCCGAGCGTCAAATGCGTGGTTTCGGGGGAATGTTAAGCTTTAGTGTCAAAGGTGGCTTAGACGCTATAAAAGTATTTCTACCTAAACTCCAATACGCACATATGGCGGCAAATTTAGGCTGTGTCGAGACGGTTGTTGGCCCTCCGGTGGTAACAAGCCATGTGGAATGTACAGCGCAAGAGAGAGCGGCAGCCGGCATTCCCGAAGGTCTAGTTCGCTATTCAACCGGCATTGAAGACGTCAATGATTTAATAGCCGACTTGAAGCAAGCGCTGGCTTATATTCGTTAAGCAGATACAGTCTCTAATGAACCTGAGTTGATGCAAAAGCCAGCGAGAACAACATTGTTTATTATCAATGGATTTGAGTTGGTTTTCAACCTTGTGAGCGCTTAGTCACAGCGCTAAGTTCTCAATATATATGGAGCAATACAATGGATAATCAGCCTCTGCATTTTAGCCCACAAGAATACGCTAGTCGCTTAGCTAAAGTCAGAACGAAAATGGCGAGTTTAAGTCTGGATGTACTGATCGTAAATGACCCTTCTAATATGGCATGGCTAACCGGTTATAACGCTTGGTCGTTTTACACTCCACAAGCGGTGGTTATTGGTCCCAGTGGAGATCCCCTGTGGTTTGGCCGCGACATGGATGTAAATTGCGCCAAGCGTACTGTTTACATGTCTAGTGATAATATTGTCGGTTACCCAGACCGCTATGTGATGAACCCCCCACACCATGCCATGCAATACTTGGCGACCGAGATTCTACCGCTTCGGCAGTGGGACTCAGGTAACATTGGTGTAGAAATGGATAACTATTACTTTTCTCACACCGCTTTCGCCGCACTGCAAAGCAGCTGTCACCAGTCACAGTTGCTTGATGCGACAGGTTTGGTCAATGGCTGTCGGGCAATCAAGTCCAGCCAAGAAATTGAGTACATGAAAATTGCCGCACGTATAGCCGAAAATATTCACAGTGCCGCCTTTGATATGATAGAGCCAGGTTTACCAAAAAATAGATTAGTTGCAGAGATCTATCGGGTAGCGCTAAACGGCCATGAAGAGCATTTTGGTGATTATCCCGCCATTGTGCCTATGCTAAGCTCAGGTGCAGACTCTAGTGCCCCACATCTAACTTGGGATGGAACTCCCTTTGAGAACAATCAATGCAGCTTTTTTGAACTCGCCGGTTGCCACAAGCGCTACCATTGCCCGCTATCAAGAAGCATTTATCTAGGTGAACCTAGCGCTCAATATTTGCGCGCAGAAGAGGCTTTAAATGCAGGACTAGAGGCCGGCCTTGCGGTTGCCAAACCGGGTAATACTTGTGCCGATATTGCCAATGCATTAAATCAGACACTGGCGACTTATGGTTTTGATAGGGGTGGCGCCCGCTGTGGTTATCCAATAGGCTTGAGCTACCCACCTGATTGGGGTGAACGCAGTATGAGTCTGCGTGATTCGGATCATACTGTGCTAGAACCGGGTATGACCTTTCACTTTATGCCGGGCCTCTGGTTAGACGACTGGGGCATGGAAACAACTGAGAGTATTGTCATTACTCAAACTGGGTTTGATACATTGTGTGATTATCTACGCCAGCTATTTATAAAAAGATAGCATTGTCATTAGTAGGCACAATGATAGAGATCTAGGGACAACTGGTTATTGTCATTACTCACTCTGGGGTTGATACATTGTGTGCACTCTAGTGACAACAAACGCCAGCTATTTATAAAAAGATAGCATTGTCATTAGTAGGCACA
>JAWUWK010000007.1:0-45184 GCA_034111875.1 Gammaproteobacteria bacterium | reverse complement strand
CCGTGCGTCTAGTCTTGGTCATTATATATTTCTCGCTAGTAGGTAGTGGCTACTAGCTTAGAGATTTTTCGATGACTTAAAAGACTGTCTAAAATGACCGCTTACGTTTTAGAACACCAAAAACACGCTCGACAATACAGCGAATGCCAGCATGTAAACGGTTAAAATCTTTTATCTTTTATCTTTTTTCGTGTGAGGCTTATTTCGATAAGTTCTTTTTATAATCCGCTCATCTATTTTTTATCTTTCAAATGCTCACTGTGCTTAATGCCGCTATAGAAGCAGCAAGAGCGGATCAACAGATAAGGGGTTTGCTGTTGTTGCCGACCAAGTGCGATCCCTCGCGCAGCGCAAAAAAGAGTCTACCGCTGAAATACAAACTATGGTTCTGCGGCTGCAAAGCGGCACGCCTGAAACGGTCGACGCCATCGAAAACAGCTATGCTCAAGCGCAACAATCTGCATAAAGCGATACTCTATCTCCCAGCACTAGATTATAGGAATATTGGTCATCGTTTACATTATCTGGTGTCACGCTGTGGCTATGGATATAGCCATCTTCATCCACGCCGGTATGAACTGAATACCCGTAAGTCGATTTATGACGCCCTCGACTGTCATTTTTAACGTGCCAATCTGATTCATCACTCCGTTGCCAGAGCTTGATTGTGCGGCTTCTGTAGGAGGACCATCAATGCTATTAATGTGTCCTGCGTCATAATGATATTTTTATCTTCAAGCTGGCGATTTATTTCTTTAAAGAGTATCGCCCAGAATTTTATTCCGCTAACTTCGTTCGAAAGCGATCCAAAGTGGACGATTCTGGTACATTGGCTGTCAGGTCAAGATGGCAAAACTTACGGAACAATAAATCTCTGTATAGACATTGAGCTAATTGGACATCTGATAATCGATACCATATACCGAGCAATAGGCTTCGATAGAGAGTTAGGAGCGGATAACTAGGCTTAGCCGTTTTTGAATTATAGATAGAGGCGAGTATGTCTTCGAATTTTGACCCATTTAAAAATGCTTCAGTATCGTCTAAACGATGAATAATCGGGTGAGTTATAACAGAAGCGACACAAAAAATTCGGGTTGGGAAGTAAATTGTTTTGCATAGCCTATTATATAAAAGGCTCTGTTATATTTCAGTCGAGAATTTTTCTGAGTTCTCAGATTGAATTACTGTAGCAAAAAAAATTTATCCTAATGGCCAATGATTCCAACTTCTTATGAATGTTTTTGCTGAAATATTTACGCCTAAGTCACAGATCTGAAGATAAAAGAACAACGCTTGATAAAAGAATTATAAGGGTCTGTCGGATTGACAAAGTATCTGCTGGTTTTAGCTTTAGGATACGTGTTTGATTTTTTATTAGCCGTCGCTGTCTGAGTAAACCAGTTTTGCAAAGTACTCAAATAAATTATAGTCTGTGCAGTTTTCTAAAGCATAAAGTCGTTTTAGCAATACCATGTCGTTTATCAATAGTTTTTTATCTGGTGTAGACTGATTTTTCATTAACGGGATAACAATCTGCAAAGTACATTTAGCCTTAAATCTATTAAATGTGGGTGAAGGCGGCTTAGACGTTTTGCGAACAAAACTATAAAAGACAAAATCTAGCGCTTAGGCCAAAGCATGATTAAAAAATTTAGAAGACTAATCTGTGAGCTTTAATGAAAGTAACAGTAATAAATAGCATAAGCTTTAATGCCTCGAGTCGAGGGGGGTGATCGCGAAACATTAAAGCTCATTTCGACTGCGTTTATTCTACCGGTGCTTCTATTGCTTGATCGGCATTTAACTCACTCCCTAGCCACTTGTAAACGAGTGCTGCGACAATGGCACCCCCTATAGGTGCTATCCAAAACAACCAAAGCTGGGTAACCGCCCAGTCTCCAGTAAACACCGCAACCGCGGTACTTCTTGCCGGATTAACCGATGTGTTTGTTACAGGGATGCTGATGAGATGAATAAGGGTTAAGCCTAAACCAATGGCGATGGGAGCAAGTCCTGCCGGTGCTCTTTTATCTGTGGCGCCTAATATAATGATTAAAAACATGAACGTCATGACGAGCTCGCAGACAAAGGCTGCCGTTAAACTGTATCCGCCGGGACTGTGCTCAGCATAGCCATTGGAGGCAAAACCTCCAGCGGTACTAAAATCTGCCTGACCGCTGGCGATTAAATATAGACAGGCGGCGCCTAAAATGCCGCCCAATACTTGAGCGACAATATAGGGGGCAAGCTGGCCTTTATCAAACTTTCCCGCAATGCAGAGGCCTATGGATACAGCGGGGTTTAAATGGCATCCAGAAATATGTCCGATGGCATACGCCATGGTGAGGACAGTTAAGCCAAAGGCGAGCGAAACACCTAATAAGCCTATGCCTACTTCAGGAAAGGCGGCGGCTAACACTGCACTGCCACAGCCACCTAGAACTAGCCAAAAAGTGCCGATAAACTCAGCGCCTAATTTTTTTGATATATGCATAAAATGATCCTTTTTTTTATTGGGTGACTAAATGTTGCAGGGCTATCGCAAACGGTATCTTACACCTAAATTAAATTTCTTATCAGTGCCATCTTCAATGTCACCGGCCATTCGGTGGTTATTGCCATTACTCTTAACTAACCCAGCTGATGCTGTTAAATCTAAATTGTTACCTATTTCATAAGCCAGTGTTGAGGTTAAAGAGTTAGTAACCACATTATCGCCATCTATGGCACTGTGATTAACATTCATACCCCAAGTATTGATCCAATCTAAATTATCATCCACTTCATAAATTAGTGACATATCGTTATTAAAAGTATAAGAATCTATATCACTGTCTAGAATACTGGTAAAAGTGGCTTCATTTGAGAATTGAGTTTGGATGTTAATCGGTCGATGGTACTCAGCACCTAATTCTAGTCCAGGTTTGTTCTTAACACCTTCAAAGTTACGACCAACATAGGCCAATCCTGCGCGTACTTTCCAGCCGTGACGGCGTACCGATATTTTTTCATCAATCAGTACATCTCGCATTGCCAGTACGCCATTAGCCGAGAGTGCTTTATTTACTAGACCCTGGTTGACTAATACTTTTTCAATATCGCCAATCCAATATTGTTGGTAAAACTTGCTGCGCGAGCCGTGTTCTGATTTGTACTGTGATTCTAGGTTAATGATATTAGCAATTTGTTGGTAGACACTTCTCTCAGGTTTACGCTCGATTGCACCACGCTTTATCAACTCATCTATTAGGCGTATCGCTTTAGCCATCGGCGTGACATTAACGACGCGGCCATAACCAATACCGGCTGATAATTTAGTTTGTAGGTCGCTGAAAGTATCATCGGCGACAACAGAGCCTTTGCCATACCAAAACAGACCTTTACTATTAGCTTCAAAATAATTGTCTACCGTGATACTGGAGGCTGCACGATAGCGTTTAACTGATTTGTCACCACTGTTACTGCCACGATTTGAATTACCAGAGACATCTGCTTTGAAACTTGTATCCCTATCACTGGAAGCAAAGACTTTTTCTAAGTTAGCCCCTAAGTCTATATTATACGAGCTTTGGGCAGTGCCTCGGTTATCTTCGGTTGAGAAACTTCCAGTAAAATAAGCTTCGTCAATAGAAGAATCCGCTTCCTCGTAATCATAGAGTGAAATGTTTTCTGCATAAATGCTGTGACTAAAAGCCGCGCTCAAGAGAATTGGCAATATAAAGACTGCTTTTTTAGTCTTAAAGTGATTATGTGTTGGTCTGATTAAAATTTTTTTTCTAAATTTCATAGGGTATAAACCTTATTCGAAAGAGAGGAACGATCGCACGCATTAATCTCAAGTAAATGGATGGGAATACCAATATTGGCTTTCACGTTAGTTAAGACGTGTTGAAATTGGACAAAGTCACATTATAATAGGAATATATTTATTTTTAGTTAATCTCTGTTTCTAAGTGACTTTTTCCATGTTTGATAGGTCTGTATAAAATAGTCGGTATACTTTTAAGCTCTATACAGGTAAACCTTGAAGTGTGATTAATGAAGAAAGGCAGTCACAAATGTTATTAATACCCTTTTTTATTAGCCGTAATAGCATTTGCTATGAGTAAATAACTGCGGGAAAGGCCGTGTTCAGCTTGAGAAAAAATTCATCATCAGAGCGCTAATGGGCTGTTTGCGGACCACCTTGTAGATATTTGACTTAAGTGAATGCTTCAAGGAGATAAGCATTTTACAACATATGAATGAAAAGGATTTAATCCTCTTATGCGTTAAGGAGCTGCCTTATGTAACTAAGGCCTATGCAGAGTTAGTTAAACGTTATGAAAAAACGGTTTTTGGATTGTGTTATCGGTATCTATCAAGCAAAGATTTGGCAGAGGATGCTGCACAAGAAATATTCTTGAAGTTGTTCCACGCCTTACCCAAATTCGAATTTCGATCAGCATTTAAAACCTGGCTGTATAGCATCACTATTAATCATTGTAATAGCTTGCTGGTTAAAAAAACGCGCGAGAGTAATCGACAAAATTTAGTCGAAGATTTTGACACATTAGTCGCTGATGAGAACCTAGATACAGAAAATTGCGTGGCTAAAGAAGATGATAAAGTTTGTGTGCATCAAGTTATTAATGCTTTAGATAAAGGCGATAGGGATTTGATTATATTGAGATTTAATAATGAACTCTCATTACATGAAATAGCCAACATGCTAGATAAGAAGCTCAGTGCCACTAAAATGAAATTTTATCGATCGCTAGACAAGTTTAAGCAGCTATATCAGCAATTATGTGAATAGTGTGCATATTTGATAGGGCATTTACCCATACACATTTACTCATAAGACAAAGGCTAGAAAATGGAATCCAAAAATAGAGAAGAAACGGAACAGCTAGAAGCCCAAATTCAGGCATTATTTGCTAGATGTGAGGTACCAAACAAAGGATCCGATCAACGAATTATTGATATTTTATCAAAAGGATTACACGAGTTATCCATACGTGACCTAGTTCAATTTTTTACCAGAGTCATCAGTACAATGTTTGCTCTTATTGGCGTTTTTAACGTAAAAAAAGTTATTCATAAGGAAATAAAATGAGTGCGTGGAGTGATTTAATAAATACCGATAAACTGCAGTTAATGGTGGTCGAAAGCTTAACTGATCAGTGGGCAAGTATCATTACTGTATTGCCTAATATACTTGGCGCACTATTGATATTATTGTTGGGCTGGGCAATTGCATTAGTAGTTAAGAAAGTGAGCGCGGCGTCGTTAAAAAGAATTGGAATTGATCGTTTAAGTAATGATACTGGTGTACTGAGCGTTATGGATAATGCCGGTATTACGCAGCGGCCATCAGATATCGCGGGGAAGATATTCTTTTGGCTGGTACTGTTTATGTTTATGGTTCCGGCGGCTGACACGCTCAACTTTTCTGATTTTGTCATTTTAATAAAATCTATTATTAGTTATATCCCTAAACTGATCATCGCGATTGTTATTTTAATTTTTGGCACAATGTTCGCAAAATTTATTAGAGATACCATCATCGATAATCGTATATTCAGCAACGTAAATGCCAGCGGATCAATCGGCAATGCCGTCTATTTTGTGGTGGTGGCTACGATTGTTTTAATGGCGCTTGAACAACTCGCCATAAACACAAAATTTTTGTATTCAATCATGCTCTTAATGATAGCTGGGGTTGTCTTAGCGCTCGCCATTGCCATGGGATTAGGTGCGAAAGACATCGCAAAAAAATTAATGATTGGTAGTTATGCAAGAGAGACTTTTACACCAGGATCTGTCCTAGAAGTGAACCAATATAAGGGAGAAGTACAAGAGGTAAGCACGCTGAGCACAATTATTAAATCTGCGGAAAATGGTGACATGATTTCAATTCCCAATGATGAGTTGTATCAACATTGGGTTAAAATCAAACAGCGTTAATGTTTATAACGTGCTAAGAGAAAGTAGGGTATGCGAATTGCCCGAGGTCAAACAGTTTGCTCGCTGCTAAAATTCATTCAGCAACAGAGGCTTTGAAACCTATCAATCGTCACTAAGTGGCATTTGTTTATTATGACAAACTCTATAATGAAAATGCTTTGTATTTAACGCCACTAGTGTCCAGTTTGATTGGTACCCAAAAAACTTATTATAAAGGCTATTGCTTAAATTATAAAACTTCGAGGCACTCGTGCTTAGATATACTTTTCGTGTCCAATAGATCTTAAGGAAAATAGTTTTTTAAAAAAAACTTTGTGCCGTGAAAATTTTAACTAAGAGCCTGTCGGACTTAGCCGATCATCGGCGGAAGAAAACAGATTTGAAACAAACTTCTTGGTTTTTCGAGGTCAATAGCGGGCTATTTAGCGAGGAAGAGCAGGGAATAAGGCCAAATTCTGATTATCTCAGCAGATTAACGCTAAGTCCGGCAGACTCCTAAAGAACCGCCTAACTGCAGATGTTCATACTGACTGTTCAAGGAAACACGCCTGATTGGAGGGAGAATGTTTTTTGGGGCGCAATATTTTTACAATAATCCAGCAGTTAATACTTCAGAGACTAAGGCCCTATTTGATGATGATATTGAGACTAATATCAATACGACCATTGATATACAATAGTAATAATTCAATGATTTGTAATCAGTGCTACTCTTTCGTGCAAATCAGATCAGTGCCACATTCACAGTGGTTAATGGTTTGGGGATGCAACCCCTTGAGTAGGATCTATTGGAATACGATGTTGTTCTCTTATAGGTTGATTATAAAGTCTGCAGATGAAAATACAAAAAAATAAGTGGCCTTTCTATATGGATTTTGAACTGAATCAAGATCAGCTCGCTTTTAGTGATATGGCTAGAGCATTCGCTGAACAAGAATTGATGCCAAATGCCGCAGCTTGGGATGAACAACAACATTTCCCCCTGGATGTGATTAAAAAAGCCGGTGAGATGGGCTTATGTGGCTTGTATACTCCTGAAGAGAGCGGCGGCCTGGGCATTTCTCGGCTTGATTCAAGTATCATCTTTGAGCAGATGGCGATGGGGTGCACTTCCACTACGGCCTATTTAACTATCCATAATATGGTGAGCTGGATGCTCAGCACTTTTGCAAACGAGACGACTAGAGTACTCTGGAGTGAGGCATTAAGCAGTGGCGAAAAACTGGGCTCTTATTGCCTAACAGAGCCAAATGCTGGCTCAGACGCCGCGTCACTGAAGACTTCAGCACGCAAGCAAGATGGAAATTATATTTTAAATGGATCTAAGGTCTTCATCTCTGGTGCTGGATCGACTGATTTGTTACTGGTCATGGCACGTACTTCTGGCAGTGGCGCCAAAGGGATATCGGCTTTTGCAGTCGCCGCTGATTCTGTGGGCATTAGTTATGGTCGCAAAGAACAGAAAATGGGCTGGAATAGCCAACCGACTCGCACTATTACGTTTGAAAATGTCCAAGTTTCAGCCCGTTTTTTATTAGGCAGCGAAGGCGATGGTTTTAAAATAGCCATGCAAGGTTTAGATGGCGGTAGAGTTAATATTGCCACTTGCTCTGTTGGTACTGCACAAGCGGCATTAAATCATGCGTTAAAGTATCTTCATCAAAGACAGCAGTTTGGGCAAGAATTGGGCTGTTTTCAGGCGCTGCAATTTAAAGTCGCAAAGATGAATACAGAGCTAGTGGCAGCTCGCCAAATGGTGCGCTTAGCGGCGTCGAAATTAGACAGTAAACACCCTGATAGGAGTACCTATTGCGCAATGGCGAAAGGTTTTTCAACTGATGTATGTTTTAAAATTTGCGACGAAGCATTACAAATATTCGGTGGTAATGGCTACATGAAAGAATATCCGCTGGAGAGATACGTCAGAGATTCACGTGTCCATCGCATTCTTGAGGGCAGCAATGAAATTATGAATGTGATCATTGCGCGACGAATACTGATTGAAGACACTAACCAAATATTGTGAATCAATCTAAGCAGAGCTTTGCATAGATTATGCTAAGGTAATGCAACAGTTAATTTTAATAGAACTGGCCTTTAGCGCGCTATGTAGACTTCACTTTGCGAGCGGGGTATAACCAGTCAACAAAAATAACCCTCTAATCTATGGCGTTTTAGACCCTTATGATTCAGGCTAGCGTCTGATTTATCTCTAGCAAAAGCGTCAATCCTTTGACTGCGCCTTTTAGTTGGTCAGCCAAGTGGCTCTGCAGAGTTGGCAATCTATCAATCATTGCGAAAATTTAATTCCATCTAATCGTCACCCTCAGCGGAATTAAGGTTATATTGTTGAAATAGGATCGTTAGTTGATCTGTTGCAGAATAAATATCAGAGAGAGGATGAATGCCTTTCATGAAAAACGTGCCCCACAGTGGAAAATGGGTAAATAATTTCAGGTGATGAATATGAGTTGTGTTATTTTTAAAGAGCACGTTACAACAGCGGGCGAGAAGATAATTGAGATTGTCTTAAATGCAGAGCGCTCTTTAAATGCTTTGTCTTTAGATATGATTAAGTTAATCCAGCCTGCACTAGATCAATATAGAGATGATGATTCGGTCATTGCGTTAATGTTAGACAGCGTTGGAGAAAAAGCCTTTTGTGCTGGCGGTGATGTTGTCAATTTGTATCACGCTTTAAAAGAGCCAGAGGGTGTTGAGTTTGCAGCAGACTATTTCGGCGCTGAATACCGATTGGACTTTAGCTTGCATACCTATCCTAAACCTATCATCGTTTGGGGAGCTGGTATTGTCATGGGTGGTGGTGTAGGTTTATTCAGCGGCTGCAGCCATAGAGTCGTTACGCAAAGTACTATGATAGCGATGCCGGAAGTTACTATAGGTTTGTACCCTGATGTTGGTGCCAGTTGGTTTTTGAACAAATGTCCTGGAAGGGTGGGTCTGTTTCTCGGTATCACGGGGCAGCGTATCAACGGTGCAGATGCAAAATATATAGGCATTGCTGATCGCCAACTAGACAATCAGCAAAAATCTGCGATGATTGAGCAGTTGCTTGAAGCGACATACTCGGATTCATTCGACACAACTGCAGTGATTGACACTGTGTTGAAAGGATTAGAAAAAACCAGTGAAGCTCAGCGACAAATATCCGCGGTAAGAGAGCATTACGATCAAATCCAAGCGCTGACAGATGTCAATAATGTCATTGATTTAATGGCTAACTTAAAGGCTTTCAAGTCTGATGTTGTTTGGCTTCAAAAGGCTCAAAAAGCAGCCGCTCATGGCAGCCCAATGTCTACTGCTATCATCTTTAGGCAACTAAAAAATAGTCAACACTTGTCTCTTAAACAAGCCTTCTTGTCAGAAATGGCACTGTCGGTGCAGTGCTGTATTAAAGGCGATCTCGCGGAGGGTGTTCGCGCATTGTTAGTCGATAAAGATGGTAAGCCCAATTGGCGATTTAAATCAGTTGAAGAGGTTGATGCTCTGTTTCTAGATGAGATGTTCAGTCTACCTTGGCACAAAAATCCAATAGCAGATCTCTAGTCGACACATAGGCTCTGTTAAATAAAAAAATTAATCATAGGATGAGGCAATGGCAAAGATAGGGTTTATTGGTTTAGGCAATATGGGTGGGCCTATGGCGCATAATTTAGTCAACGCTGGGCACCAGGTAAGCGTATTTGATTTATCACGGGACTCTATGCAATCACTTGTCTCTGAAGGAGCGCTGGCAGCGAGTTCGGCTGTTGAGGCGGTAAAGGATGCCCAATATGTGATTAGTATGTTGCCGGCAGGTAAACATGTTGAAGGCTTGTATGTGACTGGAAAACCCGCTTTGTTTGATCATATTAGTAAAGATGCACTGGTCATAGATTCTTCCACTATTGATGCTAAAACCGCCAAAAAAGTGGCAAATGTAGCCGCTATTAAAGGCATTAATTTCATTGATGCACCTGTCTCTGGTGGCGTTGCTGGCGCAGTGGCAGGAACTTTGTCATTTATGGTTGGCGCTACAGAGCAACAATTTGACCTGGCGCAACCTGTATTGGATATAATGGGTAAGAATGTTTTCCATGCTGGAATACAAGGCAGTGGTCAAGTGGCTAAAGCCTGCAATAATATGCTGCTAGGTATCCTAATGAGCGGCACCAGTGAAGCGTTAAATATGGGTGTTAACAATGGTTTGGATCCCAAAGTGCTCTCTGAAATTATGCGTTTAAGTTCAGGTGGGAACTGGGCACTAGAAGTCTATAACCCCTATCCCAACGTCATGCCAAATGCTCCTGCATCAAACGGCTACCAGGGAGGATTCCAAGTCAATTTAATGTCAAAAGACCTTGGATTAGCCATGGACTTAAGCGCGCAAAGTGATTCACCAACCCCGATGGGTCATAGAGCCCGAGATTTATTTGCCGATCACTTAGCCGAGGGCAATGGTCTATTAGACTTCTCTAGTATTATCTGCCAATACCAGAGCAAAAAGTAAATAACTCTAGCGCGCCATTAGTTGCCTATCTCGAATTTACAGCTAATGGTCTTTATGCGCAGATTTAAAAAGCCATTCACTTTCTAATGTGTTTAGTCCATCTGAACTAAACAGTTAAGTTCACCTAAATACAGACTTTAGCCTACTCAATGCCAGACCTTGTCGTTATTAGATTGATTACGACTAAAGAACTATGTTTTGTCGACAATATCTCTATTAAGATACTTAATGTCCCGATACTAAGCTTTTAATTTTTTTTGTTAACAATATAGACATGATTTTAAGATTTTTCATATACCCTATTAGTTAATAAACATGAGGTCAGTACTCTGGATTTTTATAGATTTAGAGTGATAAAATCTTAGTGCCAGAACCTATAAAAATAAAGGGAGCATTTATGGATTACGGGCAGCAATATAGGAAATCCTTAGAAAATACCAGTGAATACTGGTTACAAAAATCTGAACTCATTGATTGGTACAAAACGCCGACAAAAGGTTTGAGCCAACAGAAGGATAGCTGCCAATGGTTTGAAGACGGGATATTAAATACTTGTTATTTAGCTGTCGATCGCCATGTAGAGCAAGGTAGAGGAGATCAAGTTGCCTTTTTTTATGACTCTCCTGCAGAAAAGATTAAGCGCAGTATAAGTTACTCTCAATTACTTGAACAAGTCAGTGTATTTGCTGGTGCCTTGCAAAACCTAGGTGTTGTTAAAGGTGACAGAGTCATTATTTACATGCCAATGGTTCCAGAAGCCGCTGTGGCCATGTTAGCTTGTGCGCGCATAGGTGCCGTGCATTCTGTGGTATTTGGTGGTTTCGCAGCAAGTGAATTAGCCGTTCGAATTGATGATGCTTCGGCTAAGGTGATTGTCTCTGCTTCTTGTGGAATTGAATTTGATCGAGTAATTCCCTATAAGCCATTGGTCGACGAAGCGATTAAACTATCAATTAATAAGCCATTAAAAACTATTGTTTTTCAAAGAGAAATTCATCGAGCAGCATTGGATCTTGACGTTGATGTCAGTTGGAGCGCATTTGTAAAGTCAGCTAAGCCTTGCCCGTGTGTTGCAATTAAAAGTACAGATCCACTGTATATATTGTATACCTCAGGGACCACCGGCAAACCCAAAGGCATTGTACGTGACAATGGCGGGCATGCGGTCGCTTTAACATTAGCATTTAATGATATTTACGGCATGGCTCAAGGAGATGTTTGGTGGGCCGCTTCTGACATTGGCTGGGTGGTCGGGCATTCATTTATTATTTATGGGCCATTAATATGCGGTGCTAGTAGCATTTTTTATGAAGGTAAACCTATAAAAACACCAGATGCGGGTGCCTTTTGGCGCATCATTAGTGAGTATAAAGTCAATTCAATGCTCTGTGCTCCCACTGCTTTTCGGGCTATCCGTAAAGAAGACTCTGCAGGAAAGTTGGTCAATCATTATAACTTGTCTAGTTTGCGCTGGGTGTTTGTCGCGGGTGAAAAATTAGATTCTTCTACTTATCATTGGTTAAATGATTTATTAGGAGTGCCCATTTTAGATCACTGGTGGCAAACTGAAACAGGTTGGCCGATAGCGGCACCTATGATGGGCTGGAATAATTCTTGTGGAGCTAGGCTTGGTTCAACTAATAAATGTACGCCTGGATTCGATCTTCGGGTGTTATCAGATGAAGGTGTTGAAGTAAGTAGTGGAGAAATCGGTAATATTTGCCTTAAATTGCCTTTGCCTCCGGGGGTTTCGAACTCTATATGGAATCAACCAGCGCGCTTTAAACAGGCCTATCTGTCTACTTTCCCTGGTTTTTACCATACGGGGGATGGCGGTTATAAAGACGAAACTAATTATGTTTTCATTACAGGGCGCACGGATGATGTTATTAACGTCTCAGGTCATCGCTTGTCTACTGGAGAAATGGAGGAGGTCGTTGCCTGTCACGATGCGGTGGCAGAGTGTGCGGTTATCGGTGTTAATGATGCATTAAAAGGCCAAATCCCAATAGGCCTTGTGGTGCTAAAAGCTGGTTTAGTATTAAGCCCGCTGGTACTTCAACAAGAATTAGTCAATAAAATACGCAGTCAAATAGGTGCACTCGCCTGTTTTAAAAAAGTCTATGTGGTGCAGAGGCTCCCGAAAACTCGCTCCGGAAAAATACTCAGAGCAGTGCTTAGAAAGATAGCGTCTGATCAACCTTATCAAATCCCTGCCACTATCGATGATCCTGAAATTTTAACGGAGATAGGGATTATTCTCAAACCTTAGTCAAAAAGTGTCCAACAAAAAAATTTACATCGTGCTTCATTTAAATGATCAGTGATCTGTGTTTAGTTTTTGTCAGCGCCGTTAAAAAAAACTTATTTACATTTAAAAATAACGACTGGAGATATCAGTATAACTTTTGACAGAAAAATTAAAGAGCCGTTGATATAATGGGTTATGCAAAGACCATTTACGACCCAAGCCGAATTATTGATGTCGTCTTCTGATATAACTCATCCGATTCTTAATGTTTTAGAGGATACTGAAGCATTGTTAGATGAGTCAAAATCAAAGGCAAACTCTCCTCTATTCATGGTCCAAAAACGGCTAGGTCTAGTTATCCGCTGCTAACTCTTTATCGAAGCTTATTGCTCGGTATTTGGTGTCGATTATCAGATGTTCAATTAGCTCAATGCCTATACAGATATTTGTTGTTAGGTAAATTTTGCCATCTTGAGCTGACAGCCAATGTCCCAGAATCCTCGATTTTGAGGCGCTTTCGCACAAAGTTAGTGGAACAAAATTTATGCGACATCCTCTTTAAAGAAATAAATCGCCAGCTTGAAGATGACAATATCAATAACCCAGGGACGCATTAATATCATTGATGCCACACCTATAGAAGCGCCTCAAACAGGCTCTGGCAACGGAGTAAGTGGAGAACCGAGGAAAGACCCTGAAGCAGGTTGGTAGGTTAAAAACGATAGTCGATGACGTCAGAAATCGACGTACGGATATTCAGTTCACACCGCAGTAGATTAAGATGGCTTTATCCATAGCTAAGAGCGCAATCATCTAGTGCTGGCAAATGAAGTATCGCTCTATGCAGATGCAGCCTATAGTTCTGAGGAAACAAGAGATAGGCTAAAGGATTTAGGCATTGAGGACCAAGCACAAAGAAAAGGCTATCGAAATAATCCACTCTCTGAACTTGATAAATTAGGTAATGCTGAAATAGCAGTGACACTCGGTGGTGGTGAGCGTCCTTTCGCTATTTACAAGCAACACTGCAACTTGGCACAAACAAGATTCATGGGGCTCGCTAAAAATATGGCCTTGCCTAATATTGACAGCGATGGCTGTCAATATTAGGCAAGGCGCTGTATTTTTAACGCTTTATGGATTATCAGAGTGTTACGCTGGATAGCTCAGTCCAGAGATGGATTATTGCGAGCTAATGGGCTCTTAAACGTTAAAAATAGCGATCACAACGAGATTTAGGCTCTTTTTTTAACATTACTGCAAAACAAGTGGTCTAATTATAAAACGGGTACTTATGCAGAGCTCTCTACTGAGTTTTTTCTGGTTTTATTGGGAATATATTGCGCTTATTTTAAAACAATGACTCAAATTGTTTACATAAAAATAAATTAAACAGCTTTTGTAAATTAAAATACTTAATAATCAGTGCTTTAAAAATTTTATTCATATTTATTAAAAAGATTTTTTAAGTATCTAGGTATTACTACATTTCATGAAAAAATAGAAGTTTGCTTTACCAACAGTTTTAGTTACAATATTAAGCTGATTTTCATAATTGCTAGTCAAAATCCCCCGCATCTCCTTGAGATTATAGTCATAGTACTTTATAAGGATTTATTATAATGCAAAAAGCTAAAACTGCATTGCTTCTCATTGGTTTTCAAAATGATTACTTTTCTAAAAATGGCGT
The DNA here is from genome assembly GCA_034111875.1 of Gammaproteobacteria bacterium. Taxonomy (GTDB): domain Bacteria; phylum Pseudomonadota; class Gammaproteobacteria; order Pseudomonadales; family Balneatricaceae; genus Rs1. The sequence continues at coordinate 30,781 of JAWUWK010000007.1, read as the reverse complement.
TCTAAATGCGGCGTTTGAAAGTCCACAGATGGTGGAGAACGTTATTATCAATACGACTACTTTATTAGAAGCGCTGGCTGATACTGAAGTATTAATTGTGGAAACTCCTGTCAAATTCACTTCTGATTATCATGAACTCGATGAACCTGTCGGTATTTTAAAAATAATTAAAGATGCTGGAGCGTTGATTAAAGACACTTACGGCTCCGCTACTATTGAAAGAGTGAAAAATACTTCTGCAAAGATTATTACATTGACAGGTAAAAGAGGGCTTAATTGCTTTTCAAACACAGACGTTGATAATTTATTAAAAGCACACAATATTGAAGATGTAATAATAGCCGGGGCTATTACGTCTCTTTGTGTCGACACAGCGGCAAGAGAAGCCTTAGATTTAGGCTATAAAGTATCGATACTCTCTGATTGTATTTTAAGCCGAACAGCATTTGAGCAAAAATACTATATAGAAGAAATTATGCCTTTGTACAGTAGCGTGCTTAGCTCTGATAAAATCATAGAATCGCTGGCGCGCTAAGTGTCATCATCAAGTAATAAGCCAGGTATTAATGAACGCCTGGCTCAAGCGCAGAATAGACTGATTGAAAATTTGCGCAGTTCTGAAAAAAGATACTCAGATTTAGTAGAGCACTTACGGGACGTTGTGTTCCAATTAGATGCTAATTTCAAATGGCTGTATTTAAATAAGGCATGGACAACATTGTCGGGTTATTCTTTGGAAGAGACTAGACAAGAAAGTTTCATGAATCATCTCCAGTCAGATGACCAAGTCATATGTAAACGTGGTTTTATACAACTGATTAACGGTGAAATTGAAGAACTAATTTTGCAAGTAAATCTAATGACAGCAGATAAATCGTTGATAGTATTAAAATTATCTTGTCGTGCATTTGAGAATGAAATAGGCGAGAAATTCGCTATAGCTGGGATTCTCAGTGACGTAACCGAACGAGTTAAAGCTGAAAAAAAAATCATCCATTTGGCATATCATGATGCTTTAACAGGATTAGCTAATCGTCGTTTATTGTTGGATTATATAACGAATAAAATAACGGCCTGTTCTGATTCAGTGAATCACAGCGGTTTAATTTTTATTGATATCGATCGCTTTAAACAAATAAACGATATATATGGTCATGTTATAGGTGACTTATTACTTTGCAAAATAGCCGAAAAACTGAACAAATTACTACTCTCGTCTCATTGCATGTTATCGCGCTTTGCCGGTGATGAATTTGTAGTCTGTATTGAACTTAACGGTACAGATGAAAGAATCGCTAGAATTGAACTGCTGAAGATGTGTGATCTGATACTGCAAAATATTAGAGAAAAAATTGTATGTGGACCAGTGACGCTTAGTATTACTGCGAGCATCGGATGCATATTACTAGATTCACAAATGGCTCCAGAGCAGGCATTGAAATTTGCGGACGCCGCTATGTATAAATCTAAGCGCAATGGCCGCAATGCTATTCAGTTTTATGACCGCCATTTTGGGCAGGAAGCATTCAAACAAAGGCAATTTGAAAACGAGATCCAAGGGGCCATTCAACGCCAAGAATTCGTTTTATATTATCAGCCACAGGCAGACATTAGCACTAATCGCATAAGCAAAGTTGAAGCATTAATTCGTTGGCAACACCCCGTTAAAGGTCTCGTATTCCCAGATGCATTTATTCCTTATCTGGAGTTGAGCGGTTTGATCATTGAGGTAGGCTCATGGGTATTAGAGGAAAGTTTCAAGCAATTAGCTAAATGGATTCTGCAAGGTGTTAATACTATTAGTATGTCTATTAATGTCAGTGCCCATCAGTTTATGCGTGCTGATTTTGTCGATAATGTGGCGCAACTACTAAAAAAACATGACATTCCTGCACATTTAATAGAATTAGAATTGACAGAGAGTGTGGCTGTTAATGACATAGATTTGACTATTATTCGCATGAAAATGATTAATCTTTTAGGGGTTAAAATTGCTCTTGATGATTTTGGTACGGGCTACTCTTCATTGGCCTATTTGAAATATTTCCCAATAGATACCCTAAAAATTGATAAATCTTTTATTAGCGGTCTTCCCGATGATGGGTATGATGCGGCTATTGTTGAAACTACGATGGTGATGTCTCGTCATTTAGGACTTAAAGTAGTGGCCGAAGGAGTAGAAACTGAAACCCAATTAAAATTTTTAAAGGCCCAAGAGTGTCAACTTTACCAAGGGTATTTGTGCGGCAGGGCGATGCCAGAAAACGTAATATTTCCGATACTCTATCAAACTGTATTTGAGAATAATAGCTATCAGAAAATTCAGTATTGACGGCGTAGGTGACTAACAAACTAGCCAAATACGCCGGTATTATTGACATTAAACAACCATATCTACCTGTTGTACTGAGCCCACTTCACCGGCTTCTGTTAAATAAAAGCTTGATGCTTTTAATTGACCATTAAATTGATTATTGTCGCCTTTTAAATCAAAGGTTGTGTCACTAGCGCCTAAATAAATGGCACCTATATCCATGCTGGACAAATCAGCTAGAGTGTCTTCCTCTGCTGTTTTTGTCCATAATTTCAAATCGTTAAAAATGCTGTCAGCTTCATCAATATAGTTATTTCCATCGTCATCGAAAGCCGCTAAATCAGCAAATCCATTACCTGATAAAGCCCCAAACAGCTCAGTACCATTATTGATAATGCCGTCTTCGTTTTTATCCAGGGCTAACATCGGCGCATTGGTAAAATAGCTAATAAGCTCTTCGTTACCGTCAGCATCAATGTCAAATGCATATTTTTCATCGGTTAATTCAGCGGCATTGCCTGGATAGTTAATAATAAGTGGATCTTTAAACAGAATGTTTTGAGAGAACTCAGTGCTAGCGGTATAACTGAAATCTCTTTGCATGTTGGTCTCTAAAGAAAATGAAATATCTTGACCGTCCGCTGTTGTTACATTACCGCTGGAATTAAAAGCTAAAGACTCGTGCTCCACTCTTGATTCTGTTGTTTTTAATGTCATTTGCACCGATAGGCCACCCAATCTTGGATTCGACTCGCCTGTATGCTGACAGCACTCATTACCGATAATATCATTGCCGGGAGTTGTGTCTGGTACGGCGTTTTTATGAGACAAGTTAAGTGCGGACAATAACTGTTGAAACAATTTCATGCTGGTCATTATTTGATCATCAAACGCGTTGTTTTTTTCTTCAGCGGTTCTGAATTTAAAGCCTTCTTTGGTTAAAACCAAAATCGCATTATCGCCTGTTTGTAAGTCATTCTCAGCGGCGGATTCTGTGCCTCTGAGCTGGTTAAATAATTGATTAAAGCTTGCTGGCAAGCTGTCTTCTTGGTTTGGTTCCTCAAGTGCACCCCCTGAGATTAATTGCAATGTTGAATGTGAAGAAAAGCTTTGAGAGGTGCTTTTCTCGTGTTCTACTGCCATGTTTATATTACTCGACTGTATTATCATCAGTGCTCTCCAAAATTATTGCTAAGCGAAATAGCAACAATAAGCTATTTAAGATTGCTGCATACCCACCTTGGTAAAACCTTAACCACAGGCCTTAAAATGCTGCTTTATGTCAATCTTTGACTTACACATTTACTTAATAAAAAAAAGGCAAGCCATTGTTATAATAGAAAAAATATAATAAATAATAACCAAATGAAAATAAATCTTTTCAGAAGGTCGCAGGAAATAAACTATTTATACTGTGCAGTGCTTTTATACTCAAGTTGAGTTAGTCAACTTAAGATTATGTTATTTAAATGACTCGTGATGTGACTCCAGATTGATTAGCGTCCTTAGTAATACGCAATTTATATGCCAAATACAGATGGGTATTTATAGTCAATCAATAGAAGACATCTGAACTGGCAAAAAATCACTAGAGCTTTACTCTGTAGAGCATTTGGTTATCTAATCAGGATACTGGGCGAATATTAATGCTCGATAGCAAAATTGACTAAGGCAATTGAAGCATTCACGGCCTTTTGTAGATAAACTGATCATAGAGCGGAGGATATCCACTAGGCGACTTTGAGGGGGTTAGGGGCCTGTCGGACTTAACGCTAATCTACTGCGAATAAGCTGAAATCAGGCCTAATGGTATGGCATAAAAAAGTATGGAAATTGAACTTATTGAATAATCTTGTTACTCAGTATTTGATAGCGTATTGGGAAATAAACCAACAATCTTCTCTAATATTAAGCCTCTCGAAAAATTGAATAACTCTCGCTTTAACTTTTTTTGAATCAATACGTGGTGAGAATTGGTGCAATAAGCGGCAATAATTAGCCATCAACAATTGAAGTCCAAGCACTGTCGGCAACTTTTCGATATTCTTGCCATTCTCCTTTTAGCCATCTCTGTCGACCTCTTTGAGCATAAAATAAGAAGAGTTCATCGCCAAAAAATTCCCATACTTGTCCATCAGTCGCCACCAAACCTTCATTTAGGCTCAATGCATTAGCACAAAAACCATTGTAGGTAGGCTTATATTTATCAGGGTCTGATTTGAATTTATCGGCAGACTCTTGACTTGCGAAGTACCAATTGGCTGCTTGGTATTGAACTAAAAAGCGTTTATTACCTTTAAGCGCCTTATGCTCTTGTTGATTAGCAGGTTGGTGATAGGCCACCGAATCGTGACCGCCTATTGCTTTGTCTCCCCAGTAACTTTTGCTCACCGGCGCGGCACCAATTTGCAAAGTGCATAAGACTAGTGTTGTCAGCGTAATATATCTAAACATAGGGTGTCCTTTGATAGTAGTACCAGTTGAGTCAGCGGTGTCTTTCGCTTTTATAAAGACCTATTAAATGTGTGTCTAAGCGATGCTCTTTATAATAGTACTTTGACGTTGTTATCTCACAAAGTTCTATATTTATTCTGAGTTGTACCTATAATTGTTATATTTTTAGTTATATATGATCTATTCAGTTAAGAGGTTTGCGTGAGTATTAAAGTCGCTATAAATGGTTTTGGAAGAATGGGGAGACTCGCATTGCGCGCTGCTTGGCAATGCGACGAGTTTGAGTTTGTTTTAATTAATGAACCCGCTGCTGACGCTGAGGTATTAGCGCATTTATTGAATTTTGATTCTATACATGGCCGCTGGCAATTTGAAGCAAAAGAGGCGGCTAATAGCATTAGCATAGATAAAAAAAGCATCCAATGTCACCAACAAAAAGATATCCAAAGCCTAGATTTATCTGGATGTGACTTGGTCATTGATGCCACTGGTGTGCATAAATCAGTTAAGTCACTCTCGGTCTATTTTGATCAAAGTGTCAAACAAGTATTAGTCACGGCGCCGATACAAGATAATGCAGTAGCTAATATTGTATACGGAGTCAATCAGCATGTTTTTAATGCAAAACAACATAAAATAGTGTCGGCGGCTTCTTGTACCACTAACTGTATTGCTCCTGTGGTTAAAGTGATCCAAGAGAAGCTAGGCATAGTTCACGGCTCTTTTACCACCATCCATAATATTACTAATACGCAATCTATTCTCGATGTGCCGCGCAATGATTTGCGTCGCGCGAGAGCTTGTGGTGAAAGTTTAATACCAACTACCACGGGATCTGCCAAAGCCATCACCCAGATATTCCCAGAGTTACTCGGTAAAATTAATGGTCACGCTGTGAGAGTTCCCATTGCCAATGCATCATTGACTGATTGTGTTTTTGAAGTCGCTAGAGATACTAGTGTTGCTGAAGTAAATGCTTTATTGAAGCAGGCAGCAAAGGGAGAGTTGCAGGGTATATTAGGCTTTGAAATGAGACCGCTGGTGTCCGTTGATTATAAAACCGATCCAAGGTCTGGTATTGTCGATGGTTTGTCGACCATGGTGACCAACAATCGTCAGGTTAAAATTTACATTTGGTACGATAACGAGTGGGGTTACGTCAATCGTGTGGTAGATATTGCCAAATTTATAAACCAATGAATCGTATAAAAAATTTACAAACTCCCACTAGACAATATATGTTGGTTACCCTTAATTATTGGGGATTTACGGTGACTGACGGCGCGTTAAGAATGTTGATTGTGTTGCACTTTTTTGACAGGGGCTTCAGCCCACTGCAAATTGCGATGCTGTTTATTTTTTATGAGTTTTTTGGGGTTATTACCAATCTTCTAGGTGGCTGGTTTGGTGCCAAATTAGGCCTTAACACCACGATGAATTTGGGCCTTTTTTTGCAAGTACTGGCCTTGAGCATGTTGCTTCTTCCCAGCCCTTATTTAACAGTGCTCTGGTTAATGTCTGCCCAAGCATTATCTGGAGTTGCCAAAGACTTGAATAAGATGAGCGCCAAAAGCGCGATTAAATCTTTAACTCTTCAAAATGAAAGTTATCTTTTATATTCTTGGGTTTCGAAACTCACCGGCTCAAAAAATGCGTTAAAAGGCATTGGATTCTTCCTTGGCGGTATTCTACTCAACCTCTACGAGTTTACTGGTGCCATTTTAAGTTTGATGATTCCACTGTGCATCATTTGGCTGTTCAGCGTTGTCCTGTTGAAAGAACATTTAGGCAAGGCGAAATATAAACCTAAATTTAAGCAGCTATTGGCTAAAAGCGCGCAAATCAACAACCTTTCAATAGCGCGCTTTTTCTTATTCGCTTCCAGAGATGTTTGGTTTGTTGTCGCACTGCCTGTTTATCTTTCCAGTCAATTCAATTGGACGCATTGGCAAATAGGCAGTTTTTTTGCCTTTTGGATTATAGGCTATGGCCTTATACAAAGTTGCGCACATATTCTCTCAAAATCTATTCCCAATGGCCGCTCTTTAACGATCTTGGCTATTGCCTTACTGTTTGTAATCACCTTGTTATTGTTGAGCTTTTATTTCAGGCCTACTGAGATCACTCTGATTATAGGTCTATTGGTATTTGCCGTTGTTTTTGCCTTGAATTCCGCGCAGCACAGCTTCTTAATTATTCAGTTTTCTGATCCAGGTGCCGTGTCATTAGATGTCGGCTTTTACTATATGGCAAATGCTGGCGGCAGATTATGTGGCACGGTTCTATCAGGCATTATTTACCAGTTATATGGGCTGCCTGCGTGTCTTCTTATCAGTGCACTGTGTATTGCGTTAGCGGCCTTTTTTGCCAATAAATTAACCTTAGATGACACTCACAGCTCTTTAAAGCAGAGCGGCGACAGACTCTAAGCGTGAATCGTGAATACTATCACTGCGCAAATGTTCAAGTGTCGACGTGAGGTAATCACGGCTTTTTCCGTAAAAACCACTTGCTGAATGCATCATATTGGCCAGTTCTTGAGCACTTTTCCCAGATATATATTGTGGGTGGTAGACATCGACAACGAAGGTCAATGCATTGATTATCTGACCATTACTCGCATGTATCTTAATAAAGCGTGCAAGGTATACAGCGGTAGGAAGCTCCCTGTCATATAAGTATTTTGCCACATCTACTTTATCGACACTGGCAATTCTGAATAGTTTACCTAAACAGCTGCCTCCTCGGTCTAGGCCTAATACTAATCCTGGATTTTCAGGCGTGCCTCGGTGTACCGTGGAGGAAACACAAAGTGCACGATGATAGCCGTAAATACGGCCATTCAATTGCTCTTCGACACGAAAGCCTGGACGCCACATGAGAGAACCGTAGCCGAAGACCCATAAGTCACCTATAGGAAGCTCGGGCAATATGGCTGATTTGTGTGCTCTTGGTGTTTGAGTTGTTTTTTTTGAAGTAGAACTAGGTGCTGTATGGGTCATATATTAACTATTTAAAAATTAACCGATTAGTTAGAAAGAGCGACAATACTATGAACATTTAACCTCAATTGCAATCAGCGCTTAGTGTCTGATGGTTTTGGTTAGTTTTCAACTCAGTTATTTTGCTAAATAATGCTAGCCGACAAGGATGACAATGAGTTGCATTTTATTGATGAAGCTAAAAAACAATAATAACAATGAGTTAAGAAATTTTAATAATGTTGAATATAAGAAAATAGAGCCATTACTAGCAATTCTCTAATTGATGATGGTTTCACTGGCGGTTGGCGCTTCAAATCGATTATATTAAGCCATAGTTTGGAGTAGGCTTTAGGATGCGGATTTAAAATGAAAATTTGGTTGTTAACCCATGAAAATGAACAGCAAAAAAAGACCAATACGGGGCGCCTAGTGTCCCTCGTATTAGGTGAGAGCCCCCATGAGATTAAACAGACTCAAGTATCTGCTGAAATCATCCAATGGAGCCGGGTACATCCGAATCTAGAATTATTGGACGTTCTCAGAGTTAAGAAAACTTTTTTAATTTATCCTGCTAAAGATGCTGTGATTTGTGATTTAAAAGATCCAGTACTCGGCGATACAAAAACAGCAAACATATTCGACGTTGATAATTATCAGCAACTTAAACACAGTGATTTAATTATATTAGATGGCACTTGGCAGCAAGCGCAAAAAATCTACAATAAAAGCCATTATCTACATTCGCTGACAAAATTGCATCTTATAACCCCGCGCAAGTCACGCTATAATTTGCGCCGCAATCAAAAAAATCAGGGATTGTGTACTGTCGAAACAGTGATAGAAATTTTGCACTATGTTGGCCATCCACTCTATGCCAACACATTGCAAGGAGTGTTCGAAAGTTTTTTAGCCAAAGCAAACCGCAAAATTGAGATGTCTGGCTGACTCATATCGATTACAGCAGTCGTTCTATGAATTTATTCTCTCTTTATATAATCCTGATTCCGTGGCTTCAAAGTGGATATAGAGTGTAAGATATTGGTTTTACAGTGGCATTGAAAAATCTTAGCTTAACCCTCAGATAAAGTGGGCATTTTTAAAACCGATGTAGAATAAAGGGTTTGCTCTGGATGCAGCACTGGCGTCACTGATTCAATGATAATAATAAAATTATCTATATGGATTATAGAGTAATACTAATGCAAGCTACGTATGCCTGCTTAATCAATGAGTAAACATTTCAATGATGCCTAATGAACAACCCTATAATTTTAAACTGGGCTTTGTCTTTGCTTTCACCGCCATATTTTTTTGGGGTATGCTGCCGGTCGCCTTGAAGTTGTCAGCCGCTTTTATTGATCCCGTGTCGCTAACCTGGTTTAGATTTGTTGTCGCTTTTGTGATTAGTTTGGCAATACAATACTTGACCGCAAGACTAGTGCAGTTTAAAGCTTTAGCTGCCAAAGATTGGATGTTACTGACTTTTGCCGCCGGCTTTTCGATGACAAATTACATTACATTTGTCTATTGCTTGGATTACTTGGCGCCGGGGCCAGCTCAACTTAACTTTCAGACGGCTCCTTTCTTCTTAGCCTTTGGCGGGGTGCTGTTTTTCAAAGAGCGCTTAAATACCTTTCAAATGACCTGTTTTGCCACACTAGCATTGGGCATGATGTTATTCTTTCACCCCTATTTAGATTTCTCAAATCAACAATCTAAGCAAGTTTGGATAGGCGTTTTATTGGTTCAATTTTCAGCTTTATCTTGGACATGTTACGCGCTCTTACAAAAAACCTTAATCAAAAAACTTAGTCCTGGTAATGTGTTGTTGTATATCTATGGCGCGGGCTTGGTCTTGATGCTGCCTTTTAGCGATTTGTCTGTCTTTGTTAAAATGGATTCGACACAGTGGATAATTACACTGTTTTGCGCTATCAATACCTTGATTGCTTACGGCAGCTTTGGTCAGGCGATGATGCATTGGCCGACCGCGCAAGTCGGGGCAACCATTGCATTAACCCCCATCTTCAGTTTTACGATTACCGCTTTGGTGGTTGCGCTAAATTGGTGGCCTGAAGTCATCGTTAGCAATGAGATTAGCCTATTGGGTATTATAGGGATTCTTGTCGTCATTGGCTCTGTATTGTGTGTACAAATGGCCCCAGTGTTGGCCAATACTCGTTTGAGAGATTGGCGTAAGTTTAAAAAATACTGAGCGAGTTAAGCCATTTGTTGTGGCTGAAATGATTTTCTGACTAGATATAGCCTCGCGGTAAAACCGACAGCGCACTGAAGTAGCAAGCAGGGAAGGGGGAAAGCGCTAAGCAGTGGTTAAAGGAAAAAAGTATCCCCTAAAAATATTACTCAAGCCAGATCTGCTCTTGATGATTATATAAAATACCTTGCTCAAAAGGTTTTAATCACTTATAGACCCTACCGGGCGTTTTGGACTTGCTCGCTACTTCCTTAGCAGGCAAAGACTAAAAATAATACTCAATGATCATCAATAACTACTGATGTATATCGACTAATAGGTTCAATCTGTCGTAGACAAACGCTTGCGCGTTAATCGAACCATTCGATATCGTTGTCGAGTGAGAGAGTCTAAGGTATTTCTGAAAATACCAGTCAAATTATTACACTCTACACTATTACTGGCGAATCAATAATCAATCTTTGATTGGGTTAAGTACAGTCCTTGGCAACGTCCTCTAAGCGCTTATAAACAGCTTAAAACTCAGCAACATCGATAACGCTAGCTTGAAAAGCTTGAGTTTGTCGGAGTCATCGAAAATCTACTGCTGAAATCAAAAATTAGGCATATATTCTGTTATTCGTTGAACAGCGGGTTACTTATCGCTAAAGATCAAAAAATCCAGTCTCAAATCTGCTTAATATCACTAGCCTCGGCTAAGGTAGACACTCGGCCCCTGAAACAGTGATGCAGGCGAAAATTTTTTTTGACTGCATGGGATTGTCTACATACAACTGAGAGCTTTATGCCAACAACAACTTCCTTAGTCAGCGACGTCTATAGTCTGTCACTGCAAGTGCTGGGTAATAATGATCGGCACAAAACATAGTTCAAACTCAACTCAACCGCTGTTATTTAATGTGCCAGTTATTCATTTGCTTTGAAAACAATAATTAAACACTCATAAATTCGGCAACGACAATTTCTATTTTGAATTATAAGCTCATAAAATAAGCAACAAAAGCATAATTACGATATTATAAATACATAATACATATCATTTAATATGTACCGCAAGAGAGGGTAGTTAGTTTAGATTTTGCGGCATCGGCTTTTTTTATAATGAATTGCTGGTTTCGTGCCTAGGTTGGGCTAAAAAATTATGCTTTGTTCTTATTTATCAAAAAAACCAGTGGAAAATCACTTTTCAGGCTTATAAATAGCCGTGATCCTTTTAAATTACTCAAAAAAGCGTTAATGGTGCTTGGCTTATCTATTTTTAAGTAAGATTGAAGCGCTTTAATGGTTTTGAAATTTCAAGCCCGCTGATTGATTTGCACTACTGGCAGCCTAGATTCGATTGCCGAATTTTGGATCATGCCTATTTCGGCTTGTTTATCCCCTGTTATTAAACTCATCCGCTTTAGTGCATAGCTTTGCTTGATTTAAGCGGTAATTTTTAATAATTTAAGGCCACAGATGAATCATTTTTTTAGCGATTTTTTTTTAAAATAATTAATCTGTGGGGCTTCGGCTGTTTTTAAGGAATAAGCCGACAAGGAATTTTGAGGTGATGATGTGTTAGAAAATTTATGGCAAGAAACTAAACATCAACAAGGTTTAGCGCAACTCGATCAATTGCAAAGTCATATAGACGTGGATGTGGCAGTTGTAGGTGGCGGCTTTAGTGGCTTGTCTACGGCATTGCATTTAGCCCAGCAAGGGGTTTCAGTAACCGTTTTAGAAGCGCAAGAGATTGCGTTTGGAGCCTCAGGTAGAAACGTCGGTCTGACCAATGCTGGACTCTGGATAATGCCTGATAGAACCTTGAATTTACTGGGTGAAAGACAGGGAAAAATGCTAAATAAATTATTGATTGATGCGCCCTGTTATGTCAGACAGCTTATTTTGGAAAACCAAATAGACTGTGATTATACGGCCAATGGGACACTGCATTTAGCCCACTCAACAGCATCTTTAGACTATTTACAGCAGCGCATGCATCAGCTATCCGCCTATTCGGCTAATATGCAAATGCTGGATAAAACGCAAGCATTTTCACACACCCAAGCTGAGGGTTATTATGGAGCACTTCAAGACTTGCGAGCTGGCACTTTACAGCCTGTTAAATACTGTCAAGGATTGGCCGTTATCGCACTTAAATCTGGTGCTTCAATTTATACCCACTCCGCGGTTAAGCGCATAGAAAAAAATGCCGCAGGTCTATGTTTGCAAACGACCAAAGGCAGTGTGCAGGCAAAGAAGGTAGTGCTGGCAACCAATGCTTATGAGCAGCATCTACAGTATTCAAAAGGGCTCTATACGCCGCTTTTTTACTGCCAACTTGCCAGCCAGCCTTTAAGCGCTGAACAACGTAAGCACTGTTTAGTGAGTAATATGGGTTGTTGGGATACCGGTCGCGTTATGCGCTCTTTTAGAACGGCTGCAGATGGCCGGCTTATTGTTGGTACAGTAGGTAACATCCACTTGAAAAATGCCCAAGGTTTTGAATCTTGGACACGACATGTAGTAAACAAAACTTTCCCGCATATTGGCGATCTCGAGTATCAATTCGCTTGGGCAGGTCGCATCGCTAAAAGTCATAACAACATTCCGATGCTAAACCTGATAGATGATGATATTTTACAAATATTGGGATATAGCGGCCGGGGAATAGCGGGGGCCACCGTTACCGGTAGAGAAATAGCTAATTATTTAACGGCTAAAACTAAGCCTATGGATATAGCCTTACCTATGAATTGTGCTAGATCTATTAGTTTCAATAAATTACGCGCAGCAGTCTACGAAGTGGGCAGTCAAATTTCACATTTAAGTGATCATTTCTTAAGGTAGTAGACATAGCCACTTTGAAGTCACTGTATCAAGTTATAGCTAATGATGGCCAATGAGCTGCAAGAACCTCTGTTTGAGAATCGCCAGGGGGCTATCTTTGCGTGGTTAAATTATTTACCTTATACTTCTCTGCTGGTTTAACTGCCCCGTGACAGGCTTCTTAAAAACGCTGCTTTAGGCTAAAAGTTTTGCGCTATTCTTGACGGCTAGATTAATCACGTCTGTTATCTGTTTTTTTGGCTATAAATAGTAACGCAGTGTTGAATATAGCCTATCTTAAAGTTAATGATATTGGAGTAAACAATGGATTCACTATTTCCTGAAATAGAACCCTATAACCACTTTATGTTAAACGTTGACAGCACCCACAGTCTTTACATAGAAGAGTCCGGTAACCCGAACGGCCAAGCGGTTATGTTTTTACACGGGGGGCCAGGTGGCGGCTGTTCAGCCAATGATCGGCGCTTCTTTGATCCACTCGAGTACCGCATTATACTCTTTGATCAGCGCGGCTGTGGCCGGTCACTGCCCTTTGGCTGTTTACTCGATAACACTACCGACTTTTTGATCCAAGATATAGAGCGGATAAGGACAGAGCTATCAATTGACGACTGGCATGTTTTCGGTGGATCTTGGGGATCAACGCTATCGCTAGTGTACGCACAAGCGCATCCTAAAAGCGTTAATAGCTTAATATTGAGAGGCATTTTTCTTGCCAGGGATGACGATACTAACTGGGCTTTTGCCGGGGGCGGCGCGAGCCGTTTATACCCTGATTATTGGCATGAATATCTTCAAGCACTGCCTGAAGGTGAAACTCTATCAACCCCAGAGATCGCCTATAAAATACTCACTGCTGATGATAAAGCCGCTGCGCTTAAGCTTGCCAAGGCCTGGGCGATGTGGGAAATACGCTGCTGTACTTTGATTCCAGACCCTGAGTTCGTCAATGCGGCAACAGATGATGAATCCAGTTGGACTCTCGCCCGCCATGAAGCCCATTACATGGTTAATCAATGTTTTTTAAGCGCTAACCAGATTTTAGACAATTGTCACAAGATTGCTGATATACCGACGTTAATAGTGCATGGTCGTTACGATATTGTCTGCCCGTTTGATAATGCTTGGCTTTTAAAACAGCAGTTACCCAACGCAACATTAATCGTCAGTGAGGGGGCGGGTCACGCCTCCATGGAGCCTAGTACCAAACACCACTTAATCAACGCGACCAACAGCATGCTCAGCGTATAAACAGCCAGCATTTAGAGGCTAACAAATTTTTCGACAGACTGAGACCTTTGCTCGCTATACTTCGCGCAAAGGCCCCAAGTTTTTTTTAGAATTAAGTGCTAAGGTTTAATTTTACTTGGCCTTGGTCACTAAAAAGGTAGTGGCATTATTGTTTAGTTTGTTGGTTATAGTGTTTAACTTTTGATTAGCCTGATCGTACTTTATAAAACAAGCCTGTTCAGCTAGCATCACTAAACCATCAATTATCAGTTCGCCGCTAATAATGATTACAATAAGATGGCTATCAGCAGAGCTGAGTTGGACTGATGAATGCGATTGCAAAACATACTTGAACACTTCAAATTCTGGGTAATCAACGACTTTATCGAGGCAAAACTGTGGGTTATTCTCTAGTGCTACAATGTTAGGTTCAAGCACCGGTTGACAATCCATTAGGTCGATGCTGCTCTGGGTATCCCAATGGTCTTGAGTTAACACTTTTTGGGCAAAATACAAAATACTTCTTTCATAGACTGGCGTTTGAAACTCTATGGTTCTTACCCCGTGCATAAGAGAGTGTGGCGTGAAGCGCGGTATCACAATCACATCGCCTAAGCTTATCGCTTTAGATCCCAAAAATCGCTCAACCTTAGCGCGTAATGTCAACTCTTGGTCATTGAGCGCTAAAGGCAGCTCTGCCAACCACTGTTTTGCAACCTTAACGGCGACGGCTTGATTCAGAGGTAGGTTGTTTTCACGTTTTTTACGATCGAGGTGATGATCAATCTGTCGCCTGACTTTCTCATAAGCTTTCACCGCCAAAAGGAAGGCGGCTTTAAAACCCTCGATGCTATTATATTCTTTAATAACCAGTGGGTTAAAGCCTAAACGAATTTCACCAATCGCCGTCGGCCAAGGTTTTTTATCAATGTGAGTGACTATATAAACTTCTTGTTTAACTTTATGCATTTCGAAATATAAGTCGCCGAAGACAGGCTCTGGCAATGGGTCTAGAATCTTTAGTAAGGTAATATGACATTGATCTGCCCCTAGTAATTCCTTGGGTAACAAATCGAGCATCCAAGGCAGCGGTGTGTTATCTGCAGACTGATAGTCTGCGGACATGGCTGATTGACCACGTTGCTCTATGCCGGTGTACCAAATTTCTTGGCCCCAAGGCTTTTCAATAGCCACGGGGATTAACCCAATAGGGCGATCCAATTGAATAAGCTTAGCCTTATTATTAGCTAAAAAAGCCACCAAGTTAGCATGGCCTTGACCGATAGACTCCATTGCACTTGAACTTAGTTTTTGGGTTAACAATATCGAGCAAAACTTGCTGACTTGTTGCTGTTGTTTAGTAAAACTAAAGAAAGCGGATAAAGAAACAACAGGTGACTCTGTAAGATAGTGCTGTTGATAGGAATAATTGATCACACATTGATAAGAGAGAGTATCTGCTTTAATAAAATACTCTAATCGATTGAAGTATAACTGCTGTGCACTGGTGTTATTTTTTGTATTGAATAAAGGAAACATCGGCGACTCTGATCGGGGCTTTATTTTATCGATAAATATAGCAGCTTTTAGGAATATTTAAAGAGCCGTTAAAAATTGACTAGATAAACAAATCAGCCAATAAGGGCTTACTCGGATTGACCGCATATTGTGTAAAATCAGTCACACCTTCACTGGCCAGTATCTCTTCATCTATGAAAAAATTGCCAGTGCACTTTCTGGCATCACGTGTCAGTATCAAGTAGGCGCTGTCGGCTACAATGCTCGGCTTACGGCAATTTTCTGCGTTGACTAATTCTCCCAGCGCCGCGAGAGCTGCTGTATAAATAACCGTCTTTGGCCACAACGCGTTGACGCCGACACCTTGTTTGGCCAGTTCTGCAGACATGCCTAATACACACAAACTCATGCCATATTTAGCAATGGTATAGGCCGTGTGATTTTTAAACCACTTGGCATCTAAATTCAACGGTGGCGACAAATTTAGAATATGCGGGTTTTCTGCCTCCAGTAAATAGGGTAGGCAGGCTTGGGTAACGGCGAAAGTACCTCTGGAATTAACTTGGTGCATCAAATCATAGCGCTTCATGGGAGTTTGCAGCGTGTTCGTCAAGCTAATCGCCGAGGCGTTATTAACACAGATATCAATCCCACCAAACCTCTCTACAGCTTGTTTAACCGCCTCTGCAATCTGTGTCTCATCCCTAATATCCACTTGCAAGGGGAGGGCGTGACCGCCTAAATCTTCTAT
This sequence comes from Gammaproteobacteria bacterium, assembly GCA_034111875.1. Classification (GTDB taxonomy): domain Bacteria; phylum Pseudomonadota; class Gammaproteobacteria; order Pseudomonadales; family Balneatricaceae; genus Rs1. The sequence goes on along the minus strand of JAWUWK010000007.1, from coordinate 14,483 downwards.
CTCCTGTGCGGCAGTATAGATAGTGCCGGGCAGTTTAGGTTGTGCTGTTGCAGACTTCGCTGCGATCACTATATTGGCGCCATCGGCGGCCGCTTTTTTGGCGATAGCCAGTCCAATACCGCGACTAGCACCTGAAATAAATAAGGTTTTTCCCTGTAATGTTGACATTTCCCACCTCAGTTTTGATATTTAATTTGCGCACCTAATGCTTGATCACAGTGATGCCAATCGAGTATCCACTGTGGTAATTCAGGGCTTTGCGTCGTTATTTTTGCGTGATCTAAAACTTTTTGGGTCGGCACATTGCCGTTTAGGTCTCTAAACAGAACTTTGGTAGCGCCCAGGGCGATGGTTTCTTTTTCGACCAAAAATGCCTGCTGCATAAAAACCCATTTTTCATCCCAACCTGCAATCGTCGTCATCAGTTCAAAGCGTTGGAAAGCCACCAACGATTTACGATAGCGGATGGTTGAACTGCCTAGTAAAGGTTGCCAACGCTGTTTAAACATCGGCCGATGTAAGCCTAATAAAAAAGCGATATCAAAACGGCCTAAATCCATACAAGATAAATAGCGACCGTTATTTTGATGCAAGTTGGCATCTAAATCCATTGGCCAAACCCGCATCGACAATACTGAAACTATCTCAGCATCATGAGCATGTTCTTTGCGTAAAAAACCGCGGAGGATTATTTTGCCTAAACGCAAATGCATATTCATGCTTGAATACTCTTAAAACTGTTCATCACTTATGGCCATTAAAGTCTCGCCGCCGACCATGATCGAGGCGAATAAACTGCTGGTTTGAGGCAGAATTTTCAACATAAAAAAACGTGCCGTTTGAACTTTAGCGCAATAAAAGCCGGTTGTATCATTCGCCTGTTTGTCTAAGCCAATCTGCGCCATTTTGCACCACATAAACGCCAGCGCCACTAGCCCAATTAATTTCAAGTATTCACTGGCGACCCCCGCGGCATCTTCAGGGTTTGACAGTCCTATCACGGCAATTTTTCCCGTCGCTTGTTGTAATCGGATAAAAGATTTTGACAGTGGCTGAGTGAATTCACTCAGTTCTGGATTGGCTAGATTAGCCTCTAAATACTCTTGTACTGGGTGAAAAAAGTGCCTTAAATTACGCCCAGCGTGGGCGGGCAATTTTCGACCAATAAGGTCTAATGCTTGTATTCCATTGGTGCCTTCATAAATCTGCGTGATACGGCAATCTCTTACATACTGCTCCATTCCAGATTCCCTGATGAATCCATGGCCCCCAAAAACCTGCATACCTAGGTTGGTACACTCAAAGGCGATATCAGTGAACAGTGATTTGACAATCGGGGTAGTCAATTGCACAAATTCATCGGCGCCTTGGCGGCGCTTTTCATCGGGGTGAGAGATTGAGTTGTCGTATTCTTCAGAGACCCATGCGCCAAAGGCTCGACAGCCTTGAGTATAGGCGCGCATGGTCATTAGCATGCGCCGCACATCAGCATGCACAATAATAGGGTCGGCCGACCGATCAGGTGCTTTGCTGCCAGAGAGTGCACGACCTTGTAATCGATTTTTAGCGTATTCAACCGCCCCTTGATAAGATGCTTCGCACAGGCCGATTCCCTGAATACTTACGGCCAGTCTAGCGCGGTTCATCATACTGAACATACCCTTCATGCCCTGATTCAACTCACCCACCAACCAACCAGTGGATTGATCGAAATTCAGGGTGCAGGTTGAAGAGGCCTTAATACCCATTTTATGCTCGAGGCCACTGCAGACAACACTGTTGTTTGCCGCGGGGTTATTCTGACTGTCAAGAGTGTATTTTGGCACCACAAACAAGCTTATACCTTTTATGCCTGCAACCGCTTCAGGGGTGCGTGCCAAGACGAGATGAACAACGTTTTCAGTTAAATCGTGATCTCCGGCAGAGATAAAAATCTTGGTGCCAGTGATGGCATAAGAGCCATCGTCATTGAGAACCGCTTTAGTCCGGCATAAGCCTAAATCTGTGCCGCACTGTGGCTCTGTTAAACACATAGTGCCCGACCAAGTACCGTCGACTAACTTTGGTAAAAACTTATCTTTAAGTGCAGGTGATGCAAAGTTATGCAGTGCATGGTATGCCCCAAACGTTAAACCTGGATACATGCCAAAGGAGAGGTTCGATGAGCACATCATTTCCTCGACCATAGAATGGACACTCTTAGGCATATTTAAGCCACCGTATTGAGCATCGCAATTGAAGGCTGTCCAGCCACCCTCGCAAAGTTGTTGATAGGCCTCTTTAAAGCCTTCAGGGGTTGAGACTATTCCCTGATTTAAAACACAGCCTTGTTCATCTCCAGAGCGGTTTAGAGGGAACAGTACCTCCTGGCAAAAACTGGCCGCCGCCTGCAAAATTGGATCAACTAAATCTCGACTGGCCTCATCAAAGCCGGGTAAATTGCTGAGTGCCTGCGCATTGTGTAACTCATATAAGACAAATTGCATATCGCGTATAGGTGCTTGATAATTTAGCATATTAGTTCCTCAATGGTTTGCCCGTTAACAGCACATGCTCAACCCGCTCTAAGCTTTCTGGGTGGCGTATAACCGTCATAAACGCTTTACGTTCTAAGGCCAAAATGTCATCTTCAGACTGCGCTTCGCTAGGGTCCGCTTGAGTGCCCCCCGATAAGATTCCGGCTACCGCCATAGACATCACTTTATCGTGTTTAGTCGCTTTGCCATTGCGTACAAAACTATCCACAGCCATAGAAAACGCCGCTTCTGCACTTTTGCCTGGCAGTTTGAAAATCGGCTCTTGAGGGACTTTATAGCCTTCAACTAGCGAAAGTGCTTTTTGCTTAGCGTCACTTAATAGCCGATAGCGGTTCATTGATATTGCGTCTGATTGACGCAGTACCATGTTACTGCGGGCCTCTTCAGCGGATGTTGACACCGCCGCGGTTGATATCAGCTCGAACGCTTTGCCAGCGGCAGGCATCGGGCCTTTGGGGTGCTTAGGATTATCACTCCAGCGCGCTAACATCTCTTTACAACCGCCCCATGCAGGCACTAGACCGACACCCACTTCGACAAGGCCTGTGTAAGTTTCAATATGAGCTTGAACGGCATCGCAGTGCAGTAATATTTCGCAGCCACCGCCCAGTGCCATTCCGCTCGGTGCTGCCACCACTGGAAAGGGGGCATATTTTAGCGCTTTGTAAGTTTGCTGACCGATAGCCACTAGTTTGGCGATTTCTGACCAGGCGGCTATGTTAGCCGCAAACATAGCTAAGCCTAAATTCGCACCGGCGCTAAAGTTGTCACTGTCGGTGTAGATGATTAAGGCGGTGTAGTTAGCTTTTACTTCTTCAATCGTTTGTTGTAGCAAGCCCATGGTGTCGGCATCGAGAGAGTTCATCTTTGAAATAAATTCAAAGCATAAGACACCTTCACCGATATCCCAGACAGCGCCAGCGCCAGTTTTAAGCACCGGCGGCTTGGCACGTTTAATGTCGGCTAACATTAATATCCCCTCCGCGCGTTGAAGAGGCGTGTATTGGCCATCTGAGGTTAGAAAATATAACTGCTTATTCTGCTCTTTATAAAAGGTTCGCCCAGCGGCAATTTGTAACATAGCGGGAATGGCGATATTGTCAGCCGTAAGCTTGTCGATTAGCCAGTTAGCACCGAGTTTATCGATCAACTCGAAAGGACCAAATTTCCAGTTATAGCCCAAGCGCATGGCTTCATCGATGGCACTAATATCATCGGCGGCTTCTGGAATCAACATGGCGGCATAAGTTAAAGTTTTGGACATCACTTTGGATGCGTAATCCCCACCTTTATCATCGGTTTCAAATAAACCGCGAAGATCGCTAGTCCTTAGTTTCGCGCTCTGCAATTGCACTTTTTGAACCGGATGATAATCACCAGAGACTAAATTGATAGCTTCCTTAACTTTTTTACCTTCTACTTTATTGATACGGTAGAAGCCACCTTTGCCTTTGCGCCCAGTATAACCCTGCTTAATCATTCGCTGCAGCAAAGGTATGTCTCTGATAATGCGAACAAAAGGATCATCTTTAGGCAGTGAACTGAGCATCGATTGCAAGATATTTGGCATCAAATCTAAGCCGACTAAATCCATTAAGCCAAACACACCGGTTTTGGGTATACCACAAGGTTTTGACAGAACGGCATCAGCTTCTTCAATACTGATACCGCATTCTAATGCTTCGATTAATGCACAGTAGATCCAAAATATACCCAGTCGATTGGCAATGAACCCAGGGCTGTCTTTACACTTTACGATTGACTTACCTAATTTGATATCGGCGAAGTGATAGATTGCATCAATGGCTGATTGTCGCGTCAGTTCTCCCTTAACCACTTCAAGTAAGCGCATATACCGAGGTGGATTAAAAAAGTGAGTAATACAAAAATCTTCAGAAAAGGCCGAATCCAACCCCTTGACTAAGGTCGCTAATGGGATGGTTGAGGTATTAGAGGAGACGATAGAACCCGACTTGCGATAGCGCTGAATTTTTTTGTAAAGATCTTGTTTGCTGTCTAATCGTTCAACGATCGCTTCAATAATCCAATCACAACCGCTAATTTTCTCTAAGTGATCTTCAATATTAAGCGCGGTTATCAAGCGAGCATTGCGCTTGTGGGTGAGGGCAGCAGGGGTTGATTTGAGCAATTTCTGTATCGCTTGCTGGGCCAGTCTATTTCGATCACCAACGTCATCTGGGACAATGTCTAGCAGCAGCACAGGGTGCCCAGCATTGGCTATATGTGCGGCTATGCTGGCACCCATGACACCGGCACCAATCACGCATACGCTGTTTATTGTACTCATTAGATAGCCTCCACAATTGTCGCGATACCTTGACCACCTCCAACACATTGGGTGGCAAGCCCATAGCGTTTACCTTCACGCTGTAATAATGCGCTCACTTTACCGACGATTCGCGCGCCAGTAGCGCCTAGAGGATGGCCGAGGGCGATTGCTCCACCATCAATATTGACCTTGCTATTATCTAACCCCAGTTGACCAATACAGGCGAGGGATTGTGAAGCAAAGGCTTCATTGAGTTCCACAATATCTATATCTGCAATGTTCAGGCCGGCACGCTGTAAAGCCTTTTTAGTGGCATAGACGGGGCCCATGCCCATAATTTCAGGGTCACAACCTGAGACGGCGACCGATAAAATGCGCGCCAGTGGTTTAATATTATGTTTTGTCGCGTAATCCTCAGAACAGACTAATACCGCGGATGCACCATCGGTCAGGGGAGAGCTGGTGCCGGCCGTCACACTGCCATCAATATCAAAGGCTGGCTTGAGATCAGACAAACCCTGCAAAGAAGTATCTGATCGAATACAGCCATCTTCTAAAATAGCGTTAACAGGGATAATCTCATCTTTAAAAAATCCTTGTTTTTGCGCAAAAGAGGCCTTTTGTTGGGAAGCCACTGCAAAAGCCTCTTGCGCTTTGCGGCTAATGCTGTATTTCTTGGCGACAACCTCCGCGGTATCTCCCATACCCATAAAAGCATGCGGATAGTCACTAAATAATGTCGCGTTCGGCATAGGATTAAAACCCATCATTGGTACCCGTGACATGCTTTCCACGCCCGCACAAATAAAGACATCACCAGCACCGAGTGCGATGTTTCCCGCGGCCATATGTATCGCCTGCATTGAGGATCCGCACCAGCGATTGATGGTTGATCCTGCCACGCTATTGGGCAGGCCAGAAAGGAAAACGGCCATTCTTGAGATGTTAAAGCCCTGTTCCCCCTCTGGAAAAGCGCAGCCACAGAGCAGATCTTCAATATCAGCAGTATTGATTGAAGAGCGTGCCAGCAAGCCTTTTACCACCTCTGCCACTAAATCATCTGGACGTATTTTAACTAACCCACCTTTATTAGCTAATTGGAAAGGGGAGCGAGCATAACCTGCTATTACTGCATTCTTCATATTAATCTCCGTCAATAACGCGTCTGGTTTTTATTCATTGAGTGTTTCGAGACATTTCCCTTCAATTTCTACTAACTCACTGAGAACTAAATCTAGTTCAGTACGTTGTTCTTCTAAATCATTGATTTTTAATCTTACTTTTTCACTGAGCATTTGAGTTTGTTGTTTGTTGTTCGTATCAAGATGGTACAAGTCGAGAAACTCTTGAATGACCGCCAAGCTAAAACCTAAGCGTTTTCCCCTTAAAATGAGGACTAACCTGGCTCTATCTTTGCGCGTGTAGACTCGAGTACTGCCGGCTCTTTGGGGTGTTAGAAGCCCTTTAGTTTCATAGAACCTGATGGCTCTGGGGGTAATGCCTAGCTCTTTTGCTAACTTAGGTACAGTGTAAAAATTCAGCTCGCTCATAGACAGCCTTATTAATGTGAAGCAGAGGGACATATTTTTATTAAAATCACTTATAGGTCTTTAGAGTTACCTATAGGTAACATCAGTATATCTATTATTTATCTAAATGCAAAAACATTCTAAAAAATGACAAAAAAAAGCCTCTCAAGTTTGAAAGGCTGTTAATTTATTGATTCAAAGTCTGTCGCATACAACCTTAAAATCGATAGCTAACGCCTAAACTTAAAATATCCACCTTAGGATTGAACTCGCCGCTATAGCGACTGCCAATAGGAGCACCTTGTACGGATGCTTTACTACCTTCAGTTACCTTAGCTTGTTTAGCTTCTATATGGGAATAACCAAGATTCAATCTGGTTTTTTTATTTAGCTGATAACTAGCGCCTATAGAAGTCCAATAACGTGTGGCATCTGGAATGCCGGCAGTTCTATCGTCGTCATTCGCCGCTCCCTGATCATAGGCAATACCGAATTTCAACTGCAATTTATCGCTGTATTGATAGTTGGCGCCTATCGCGGCAAAGACAGTGTCGTCCCAATTGTATTGAGTGGGATTCGCTACTTTAGTGTTAGTGTCGGTATTAACCACTTGTAATTCGTCGAATTGAGACCAATCTGTCCAAGCGATATCCGCCAGTAGAGCCCATTGATCAGAGACTTCATGGTAAATACCTAAAGAGGCGACAGCCGGTAGAGTGAGATCGGCTGTTGCATTAAAATTTAACAGGGTTGAGGGCACGCTAGCGGTAGACACTTTTCCTTTTAGGGTATGCTTGATCTGTGAACGGTAATTGAATCCTACCCGGCCTCTATCGCTATATTCATAGAGTAAACCTAGGCCATAACCAAAGCCTGTATCATCAGCAGATAGTTTGGTTAAGGCCGCTTGAGCAACACCAAAAACGCTTTTATTGGTCAATTCGCCTTCAATTTTTTGAAATTGTACATTACCGCCAACAGACAACTTATCATTTACTTTATAAGCAATTGAAGGGGCTAAATTGATGGTTTTAACTTCACTAAAGACGTTGTATTGGGCACCTACCCAGTTTTCATCAAATTTAGTAGATAGGCCAAAAGGGGCATTGATACTCAAACCAAATTTCATTTCATCAGAGTAGTCCCATAGAGCATAAGCTGCTGGCACAAACGCTGATTCACCGCCATTTATGCCATTTTTTTTGGGAAAAAGCCCGCCTAATGAGGAAGAACTCTGGTGACTGTATTTTGCCTGCGGTGCTATATAAGATAAGTTTGACTGTACCTCATTACCTTTTATGCGAGTCATACCAGCAGGATTGAAGAAGATAGTACTAGCATCGACGGCTTTAGCGGTTTGACCGGCAAAGGAATTACCTTGTCCCTCAGCACTTTGTTCTTTTAACTGGAAGCCAGCGGCAAGCAGACCAACTGAAGTGCTAAATAAAGTAACGGTGCTAATGGCTAACACTAAAGGTTTAATTATATTTTTTTTTAACATAGAGCCTCTTTTTTCTCAACAAATATTGGCCTTGTTTGATTTAGGCTATAGGTTATATCGAAATTGCTGGCAAGATCAATAGAGGAGCAGTATTTTCATGACATTTTATTAACTTAAGCTTAATTTTATAAATTATTTTCAATATATTTGTTATTGGTTACACGCTAAGGCTCAATACCTAACCTAACCAAAGCGGGGAAGTTAGAATCTGTTGGGATTAGCATTAATCCATTTAAAGTGCATGGTGTGGTTTCTTTGAATTTTTAAGACGGGTCTCAATATTGAGGTGCGTGGTTAATGGCCCGTACAATTTCTCATGAAAGCAATTCATGTAAATTTCCGTGAGATAGTGAGACTGACCAAAAATTGTATGAGACTACTCAATAAGTGCATAGTAACCAATGCCTAAACACCGTTAGTATATAAAAGAACCAAACAGCAAACGGAAACAGAGCTTAACCTGTGATAAGCCCCCAACTCCCTAGACTGCTTATATTGTCCAAAGCCTGTTTAATAAAAATGCTTTAAATAATGACAAGACTATGAATAATCGGCTACTTAAATCTGAACCTTCGGATTACTCTATAGACGACTTTACAACGTGAGCAGAGAGCCCTTTGGACTGGTATTCGAAATTATTAAGCGTGCAATTTTATTCAAGATGAAATGCGCTAAGGTGACCGTGTTTTTATCTACCACTCTAGTTGCAAGCAGATGGGTATTGAAGGTGTTGCGAAAGTCGTCAGCGATGCGTATTCTGATTTCGATCAATTTGACCAAAACAGTTATTATTTTGATCCTAAAGTCAAGCGTGAAAAACCAATTTGGTTTGTGGTTTATATAAAGTTTGTGTCAAAAACGCCGCAAATATTAGCCTTGAAAACACTCAAAGCCACACCTGAATTGGCGAATTTGAAATTGTTTAAACAGTCAAGACTATCGGTGCTGCCCGTCAACTCTAAGCAATGGGACTTCATCAGCGCTGTGTTAGATTAAAAGGAAGATGGTTAATGATCAGCTTTGAAGACAGCAAGGTTTCAACTACTCCTTATTGGCACATGGATGTCAATTTTGAAGACAGTCACTATATCAGTGGCTTAGATGATTTAAAAGACCAGCAGGAAGTGCTTATTGTAGGTGCTGGGTATACTGGCTTATCAGCGGCATTGACATTAGCGCGTGCCGGTAAACAAGTCACTGTCATTGACAGTCATTTTATTGGCTTTGGAGCAAGTTCTAGAAACGGTGGCTTACTGGGGCCTAGTTTTCATAAGTTAGGTTTATCCGGCCTAGTGAAACGTTACGGCCAGGAGACTGCTCAAGCTTTGTTAAAAGAGAGCTTAGCCGGTTTTGATTGGTTGATTAATTTTATCGAAACTGAAAAAATCGCCTGTGACTTGCAGCACTGTGGTCGATTTCGAGGGGCTTTGAGTATTAAAAAATACGATAAAATGGCGACACAAGCACAGTCCGTAGCGGCAACCTTAGACTATCCTGTGAAATTAGTGCCTAGATCAGAGCAGCACAATGAAGTAGGCACTGATCGATATCATGGCGGCGTATTGTATGAAAAAGATGCCTGCCTGCACCCTGCTAAATTGGTTAATGGCTTAATCGCTAAATTACATGCAGCGGGGGTTACTTTAGTCTCGCAGGCGGCATTAACCCAGCTGAAAGCTTCTGGCCAAGGATACACTGCTACCATCAACGACAGAGAATTTAAAATCGCAAAAGTACTGATTGCGACCAACGGTTACACGACAGATACCACTGCCAATTTGAAGAAAAGAATTATTCCTATTCGTTCGACGATGATTGCCACTGAGGCTATTTCAGCGCAGATGATGGCGAGTGTTAGCCCTAAATTGCACACCCATGGTGGAGCTGATCGGCTGGTCTTTTACTGCCGACCTTCACCGGACGGCACTCGATTATTGTTTGGCGGCAGGGCACTAGACTCTATCGATAAGCCCAGTGAATACACGGCGTTCTTACATAAGAATATGCTGCATTTATTTCCTCAGTTAGCGCATGTGAAGTTAGCTAACACTTGGTCTGGACTCGTGGCTTACAGCTTTGACCATGTACCCCACTTAGGCGAAATGGACGGTATCTACTATGCCATGGGGTATTGTGGCTCGGGGGTTGCCAGAGCTAATTATTTGGGCCATAAAATTGCATTAAAAATGCTCGGCAAAGATGGCAGTTCAGTATTTGATCAGTTTGAGTTTCCCTCTCAGCTTTTTTATAACGCTAATCCTTGGTTTATGCCAGCAATCATCCGCTGGCATAATTTAGCTGATAAACTCGGATTGTAAACAGTATAGATAGAGTGTTTGCGAACCCTTCGCAGATAAACCTGAAGCAGAGCATGACTGAAAACATAAGGAAGCGACGTGAGATATGCAATTTATTGTGGTTCCAGTAAAGGCATCGACAGAGTGTTTACAAAAGGCACCATCAGCTTAGCAGAGCACATCTGCCAACGACAGCATTGCATAGTTTATGGGGGTGCCAGTGTCGGGCTTATGGGGGTGATGGCTGACACAGTGTTAGACGCCGGGCACAGTGTCATTGGCGTCATGCCAACAGCATTAGTCGATAAAGAACTGCAACATCCGCAACTGACTAAACTCTATCAAGTAGAGAATATGCAACAGCGCAAAGCTAAAATGGCTGAACTTGCAGACGCTTATATCGCCATGCCTGGAGGTGTAGGTACCTTAGAAGAAATATTTGAAGTATGGACAGCGGGGCAGCTTGGGTTTCATCATAAAGCTTGCGCCTTCTATAATATTGATGGCTACTTCGATGAGCTGATTAAATTTATCCAATCTATGGTGGCAAAAGGTTTCATGCAGCAAATATTTTTGGACAAATTAATTGTTGAATCTGACCCCGAGCAATTACTCGATGCCATTTCAAACTACCAAGCACCTAAAGATAAATGGAGTTAATAGCCAGTTTGAGATTTTTGCACTGTGCAGCGTGCAAAAATCCAGTTAGGGTCAATGATCACTCATTGACAATACTGCCAGAATAGCTTTAACACCGTTAGTGCGTGAAGGGCTCAAATAACGCTCCAGTTTTACCCTAACGAGAAAAGCTTCTAGATCATTCACTGCAATTTTTTGGCAGCTAATCAGCATGACCAACAAGCCGCGCATTATTCGAGCGTCAGACCAAGCATGGTATTTTAGCGGCTGATTCGCGCTATCTTTGATGAGCCATACTTTTGCTTCACACTGCTTTAAAAGATACTGATCTTTCAGGTATTCCTTGCTCGGTTTTATAAGTAATTCAGATAGTTGAATAAGATAGTTAAAGCGTTCTTGGCTGTTTCTAGCCTGCTCAAATTGACGGATAACTTCATGACCATAAGGGTATATTTGCGCCCTGCTGATATTATTTGCAACAGTGAGTGCTGCTGTTGTCGCCGACAAGGTCTCGATGATCTCTGTTAATGCGCTAATAAAATGCGCTAGCTCTTGCTCAGTATTATAAAAACTCAAAGACACCCGCAGCGTACCTGATACCGCTAGATGCTCCATCAAGGGCATTGCACAATGGTGACCACTGCGCACTGCAATCCCATATTGATCGAGTAAAGTGGCTATATCTTGATGATGTAAATCTTCGATAATAAAAGACACTATGCCGACATTATGTCGGATCGGCGAGAGAAGTCTCAAGCGGGGAATTTGCTCGCACGCCTGTATCAGTTGATCAAAAAGTTGTCGCTCATGTGCCTGGGCTTTTTCTCTGTCCATCGCGTTTAAATAATCGATAGCGGCGGCAAAACCTATGACATCGGCTATTGCCGGGGTGCCCGCTTCAAACTTGAAAGGAAGCTTGTTATAAGAAGTACCTGAAAAGCTGACCTTTTCTATCATTTCTCCACCACCTTGCCATGGCGGCATCTCATTCAATAACTGTGTTTTTCCCCAAAGCGCACCGATGCCTGTTGGGCCAAAGCATTTATGTGCGGAAAAACAGTAAAAGTCACAATTTAAGGTTTGCACGTCAACCCTAAAATGGCCAATAGCTTGAGCGCCATCGATCAGTGTTACAGCGCCCATCTGCTTGGCTTGTGCAAGCATCTCTTTGACCGGATGAATACAACCAGTGGCATTAGACACATGGCCTAGTGCCACAACTTTAGGTTTATGTTGCTGCAGCAGCGCTGTATAGGCGACTGGGTCAATCTCTAAACTAGCAGTCAGTGGAATGGCAATTAACTGCACCTTAGCGGTCTCTGCCAACAGTTGCCAAGGCACAATGTTAGCATGGTGCTCACCAATACTGACCAACACGGTATAAGGTGCGTAACCGAACTGATCACCTAGCCATTTATGCACGCTATTGGCGACTAAGTTGATCGCTTCCGTAGTCCCTTTACACCAAATGATTTCATGGCTATTAGGCGCATTGATAAATTCAGCGACGGTTTCTCTGGCCTGCTCAAACTGATGAGTGGCAAGGTTTGATAAATGATGTGAGCCTCTATGCACATTCGCATTGCTCAGTTTATAAAATTGATTGAGCTTATCTAAAACAACCCTAGGCTTTTGAGTAGTGGCCGCATTATCTAAGTAAACCAGAGGGTTGCCTTCAACGCGTGAAGATAAAATAGGGAAGTCCCGGCGCACTTTAGTAACATCGAAAGTTTTATCCAACATTTTGCTCATTTTCACTGCGTTGAGGATGGCGTTTGTACTGACCTGCCCAGCGGGCAAACATCATTGCGCTGATGAACAAAGTAACAATAATAAAAGCATTCAATGTGCCGTACCAACGGGTATCTACCACTGTCGTTGCGGCTAACACTGCTTCATTAAAATACAAGATGAGCAGAAAGCATAACCAGGCATGCCCCCTGGGGTTGCCGGTTTGAATCACTTTAATGAACGCCGCTAAAGGTAAAAAATGCAGTAGCCATATCACCCAGGGGTTGGCTGTATCGACAGGATGAATCACCAAATACCAAAGCGTTAAACTTGCCAGTAAGGCGAAATAACAAATCACTGATAAATACCGACACAGCTTAACCCGCGGTACCAAAACTGATAGGGGAGGTAGTGTTTTTGCTTTTAAACTCATGAAAATTGCCTTGGCTATGGTGAGAGATTATGGAGGATAGCATCGAACACTAGTGGATCAACTTTATCGCCAATTGCGCGATGCGCTTGCCCTGTGTTTTACACAGCGCAACTTCTGCCACATCCAAGGCCAGATCACTGTCTTTGCCTGCCACATGCGTGGCGCCATAAGGGGTTCCACCGGCGGTGGTGGTCAGCAGTTCAGTGGCGCTGTAAGGTAAACCGCTCAATAACATGCCATGGTGCAATAATGGCAACATCATTGACATTAATGTGGTTTCTTGGCCTCCGTGAAGCGATGAACTTGAGCTAAAAACCCCCGCCGGTTTACCAATCAGGGCACCCGACATCCAACTACTAGAACTGTTATCAATAAACAGTTTAAGCGCGGCCGCCATGTTGCCAAAGTGCGTAGGACTACCGAGTAATAACCCGGCACAATCGGCGAGTTCTTGTTGAGTACAATACAAATCGCCCTCAACAGGAATACTCGGTACTGTCGCTTCAGCGTTGCTAGAGACCTCTGCAACAGTGCGCAATAAAGCCCGCATGCCGGACATTTCAACTCCCAGCGCCATGTGTTGCGCCATGTCTTTAGTGGCACCGTGCTTGGAATAATAGAGGATCAGTATATAAGCATCTTTATTGGGTTTCATAAGCCTTACAATATCTCTAATACAGTTTCAGGTGGACGGCCAATGCGCGCTCTATCACCTTTAACGACAATAGGCCGTTCGATGAGTTTAGGTGATGCCAGCATCGCGGCGATTATTTCGGCTTGAGTCGAGTTGGGAGTCAATCCATGTTGCTGATACGCCGCCTCTTTAACTCTTAATAATTGATGGGCTTCTATGCCAAGCGCCTGTAATATTGATAGCAGTACATCACTTGAGGGCGGTTGTTTAAGATATTCAATAATGTTAGCTTCAATCCCTTGTTGTCTAAGTATATCAAGTGTTTGTCTTGACTTAGAACAGCTGGGGTTATGGTAAATGTCTACTTGACTCACAATAATCACTCTGCTTTTTGGTGATGACAATTTATACTGTCTAAGTCAGCTATTGTACCTCGCTTAAAATCGAGGGCAATCTAAAAGCGCTGCATATCAGTGCTTGTTAAAAAAAACTACTCATAAGGATTATATGAATAGCAAAATATTCAATAAGATAGTGCATTTTATTGTCACTTTAGCCCGTCAGTTTTGGGCTAATGGCGGCGTAGTAAACGCCTCAGCATTGACTTACACTACCTTGTTTGCGGTGGTTCCTCTTATGACGGTGACTTACTCAGTGCTGGCCATGGTGCCGGCATTTCAAGGTGTAGGGGAGTCTGTTCAAAGCTGGGTGTTTTCAAACTTTGTCCCCGCGACGGGTGAAGTGGTACAAAGTTATCTGTCAGATTTTACATCTCAGGCGCGACGATTGACGGCTGTTGGGGCGCTTTTCTTGTTCGTCACATCGGTGATGATGATGAAAAATATAGAAGCGGCTTTTAACCGTATCTGGCGAGTAAAATACTCACGCAAGG
>JAWUWK010000006.1:0-69669 GCA_034111875.1 Gammaproteobacteria bacterium | reverse complement strand
ACCCATTAATAGTCAGATCTGGTAGAGCGTTCGCTTGCTTAAGTAGGTTAGTTGTGTCAGTTATAATAGTAGATAAGCGATTAGCGCTATCAAAATAGCCTATTAGTCGGCGCAAACTTGATGGAGCGCAGAAGTGTTATGGAGCTGTTAAACCCAAGCGGTAAACGGCGAAAACCAGACAAAAATAGCGTGGAAAAAATGTATTTTTCAATGTTAAATTTTTAACCGGACACTAGTGGAAAATACTATTGGTTTACTTCGGCAGTATTTTCCTAAAAAGACCGACTTGAAAAAAGTAACACAGTGTGAGGTTAGGCGAGCAGTTGAAAGATTAAATACACGGCCAAGAAAGTTGTTGGGTTTTAAAACGCCAAGTGATTTAATGGCCGAACACATAGCTGCCCTAGCAGCTTAAGCAGTGATGTACTTCGGATTTGAATCCGCGAAACACCTCAATGACCGATTATAAACTTGGCCTAGTGCTCTGAGGAGTAGACAGAAACCAATAATTAACAAGGCTTAGATCTTTTTAACCGGACAGTAATGATTGAAAGTGATAAAATAAATGCTCTACATGCAAACATTAGAAAATGCCTTAATAAGCGAAATAGATGTTAGTGGAAATCATCTTACTAACAAGGATATATTATCTTATTTAGAGCCGTTTATGTTCGCATCTCTTTAAAAAATCACCGCGCTATGTATTACTCGGAAAACTATGAAAAAGACCATTGCCCTAAATCATCCTAAGATCAAACTAGATAGATTAATTGATTCAATTAAACATGAAGCGAAAAAGTACCTTAAAAGAGAGCGCAATAAAAAACTGCCGCTGAATGTAGACTACTGGGATTTTGACTGCAAGTATGGAAATACTCAAGACGAGGCAAAAGACATACACGTCTCAGAGATAAACGCTTATATTGATAAAGCAGCAAAAGCGGGTCTCGATTCCTTCTATTTAGAAATTGTTGCAAAACATGGTCATCGTCAGAAAGTAAAAGAAGATCCATGGAGTGACCATACGCCATAACTAAGATATCAATTTGCTAATAACACTTTGAATACGAATTGTGATCGTAACACGTCATAGATCAATTACTTTAGATAATGAGCCACCCTGCGGGGTATTTTGGACTTGTCCTCTGCATCCAAATTGAAAGGTTCTCTACTATACAATTGATTCAATGGCGATAACATGAATCAAGGCGGCCGTCAGAGGCTGCACTTGAGCTTTTATGAAGTTTCATCATCCACTTATACACTATCGGTGTTTTTCAAGGTAGTTGGCACTCTTTTCCTAAATTTCATGCTGTATACCGTGTCTCTTGATCAGCTGCTTTATCTGGGTTGAATATCGCGGCACCGATTGAGTCACAATTCCTTATTCCGTTTGGCCAACGTATTGGGTTTTGCTATTGTGCAATTTCAATTACCGCTTTGCGATGAGATAAAATATCTCCATCTTCCATCATATATCTCTTGCTTGGAGAGACAAAATTTAGCTTATTATGCTTATGCTCCTCGTTATACCAATTAACAAACTTATCCACCTATTCACGAGTTTCCACCAAGTTTTTAAAGCCTTTGCTAGGCCAGTCCGGACGGTATTTCAGCATCTTAAAAAGTGCTTCAGAGTAAGGGTTATTATTATTCACACTCGGTCGACTCAGTAAAGGGGTTACTCCCAACTCTTCAAGCTTCGCCTTCATGTTTAGGCACTTCAATGGCGCACCCTTGACGGAGTGCAAAACCAGTGGCTGATTAAAACATTGTTCACGTAGCATATTCGTTGCATAAGCTGAGCGCTAACTCACCACATTCCCGTTCATGAACTTCATATCTAACAATTTTACGGCTGTAAATATCTTCAAACATATATAGATAATAACATCGCCCTTTGATAACAGAAGGACAATAAGTAATATCCCAAGACCAGATTTCATTAGAACCTTTAATTTGGTAAGGCATCGGTTTTCTTCTTGTCGTGACCTGTCGACTACGGCCTCGACGCGTACTTAGCTTGTTGGCTTTAAGCACTCGATAATAGGTTAATTCTGAAGCGATATAGACACCTTCATCGAGTAGTGTTGGCACGATCTGTGATGGCGGAGAACTGTGAAACCTCGCTTCATTACACGTCGCTAACACTTGCTGATGTTCGTCTTCTGTCAGCTTGTTTGCAGGCTCGGTCTTGGCGCTGATGCTCTCAGATCTACTTGCACTTTGCCTGCTCTATACCTGCCTCAAATTTGAGGCAAAACTTAGCCATCGAAAAATATCGACTAGCTTAAAAAATTGCTGTGGGAACTGTCTCTGCTTATGCCAAACGTGCCTCTGAATTAGGACTCCCTTGACTATTGCCTCTGGACGTAACTGACGGTGATTTAGAGAAACTGCTGTTCCCATCGCCTAAAGCGAGCGGGCGATTCGGTCGAGCCCCGCCTGATTGCACTGCGATGCACCAATAGCTTAAGAAAAAAGGTGTGACTAAGCAGTTGCTATGGAAAGAGTACAAGCAAGCTCACGTGGACGCTGGCTACCAATTCTCTCAGTATTGCGGTTATTACCGTCGTTGGCGTCAATCTCAACAACGCTCTATGCGCCATGTTCACAAGGCGGCCGAGACGTTCTTTGTGGATTATAGTGGCGCAACGGTGCCTATCGTCAACCCTAGCAACGGCGAGATACGCTTTGCAGGGATCTTTGTCGCCGTCATGGGCGCGAGCAACTACACATTCGTCACCGCATTATGGAGGCAACGCAATGCCAATTTGATTGACGCGCATGTGATAACGTTTGAGTTTCTAGGAGGTGTGCCAGAGATCGTCGTCCCTGATTAGTTACTTAGTGCTGTGAGCAAACCTTGCCGATACGAACCCCAAATAAACGTTAGCTATCAACATATGGCCGCGCACTATATAACGGTCATTATCTCCGCTAGGCCCTTAAAACCAAAGGATAAAGTGAAACCGGAGAATGCGGTGCTTATCGTGCAGCGATGGATACTGGCAAAGTTGCGGTATCAAACCTTTTTTACATTAGCAAAGCTCAATATCGTTATACGAGTGTTACTGGAAGATCTCAATCAACGACCTTTTAAAAAGCTGCCTGGAAGTTGTTTAAGCCAATTTGAGTTACTAGATAAGCCCGACTTAAAACCACTGCCCACGAAGCCCTAATAATATATAGAGTTTAAACTTGCCAGAGTTAACATTGATTATCACTTTGCATTTGAAAAGCATTATTACTCGGTGCCCCATCATCTCGTTAAGAGCCAAGTAGAGTTGCAAGTTAATAGGGATTCAATCGCGGTATTTTCAAAAGCACTCAAGTCGCTAGACACGCTCGCAGTCAGTGTTTGGGAGGTTTTACAACCCTGATTGCTCACATGCCAGAGGCGCACCAACAACATCAACAATGGACACCTAAGAGACTGATTAGCTGGGGAGCAAAAGTAGGTCCGCATACCAAAAAAATGGTGCCGGTTTTTTGCAGTAAAAGCGTCATTCTGAGCAAGCTTACCGTGCTTGCCTAGGCTTACTTAACCTATCAAATCTAACACGAGGCTAGAAGCTGCATGTGAGGGAGCTGTACATATAAATGCGCCACGTCTGAAGAATATCAATTCCATCCTGAAAAGTAATATGGATCAACTGCCTTTACCGATAGAGGTAGAAGAGAGCAGCACAGATAACCACGCTAATGTACGTGGTTCACATTACTACCACTAATCAGTCTCAATGAAAGGATAAAACATTTTAGAAACTCAAAGCTTACAGCAACTTCGCCAATTAAAATTAACAGGGTTAGCGGATGTACTGGAACTCCAATTTAATCAGCCCAATACCTACGATGAATTATGCTTTGCAGAGCGAATAGGGCTAACGATCCAGCTAAAAATCACCTCGCGCAATGACAAGCGATTACAACGTTTGTTAAAAGCGGCACGCTTTAAGGTAACAGCTCGGACAGAAGATATAGATTACCGCCATCCACGTGGTTTAAAGCAAAGCAAGATCGCAGGTCTACAAAGCAACGCTGGATAAACAAATCTCAGAATATAGTACTAACAGGCCCAACAGGTTGCGGAAAGACATATCTAGCCTGCGCATTAAGCCCATCATGCCTGTCATCAGGGGTATCGAGTAAGATATTACCGTGCCACAAGGCCCTTTGAAGCACTGTAAATCTCGCATGGTAATAGCAGTTATATGAAGCTTTTGCACTGCTGGCGAAGGTGGAGTTATTAATCATAGATGACTGGGGATTAGAGCCTCGTAGCTAAAGTCAAAAGAACAATTTACTGGAAATAATGGAGGTTCATCACAGTGCAAAATCGACCATTTTCACGAGCCAATTGCCGCTGGTAAAATGGCATGATTTTGTTGCGGACACCAACCTTGGTAGATGCGATATTAGACAGGCTATTACACAACGCTCACAAACTAGAATTAAAAGGAGAATCGATGAGAAAAGTACTCAAAAGCTTGACTGAAAATGATCACTTAGCGTAAAAAGAAAGTACGAAATGCTTAGGGGGAAAAAAGTGATCACGTTCAATCGCAGAGAGTGATCATTTTGAGTGGAATACGCAGACGGCGAAAATCAGTGATAATATTAGCGTAATTGACAAACTGGGCAAAGAATCAGTCGCTGATAACGAAACCTCCTCTGCGCATACCCAAGGTATAGCTCTGCAAACGAATCACTTATTTAAGTTAGTTGGCAAATTCAAAATCTAGTAAAATACCACGATGCCTCATTTATTAAAAGTATGACCTACTCAATGGATTCTAGATTAGATTCCATTTCTATTTAGTCGTTTGGACACTGGTTGGAATATTTACGATGGATCAATTTCGAGCAGCAAAAGGTCTAAAAAATAGACATTTACAAACTATCTATTCCAGTCTTTTTAGACATTGTCCAGTACAAACTTTTGATACCGAAGAATTTACACTAGCTGACGGGGATTTTGTAGATTGCTACTGGTATCAACAACCTGCTGTATGCACTCTTAAACCTATAGTCACACTGTTTCACGGCTTAGCAGGCTCTTACCAGTCTCCGTATATTCAGGGCATAATGTTATACCTTCATCAAGCGGGATACAGCGTTGTATTGATGCATTTTAGAGGTTGCTCAGGCAGACAAAATAAAACCCCAAGAGCTTATCACAGTGGAGATACGGCAGATGCAAAGGCTTGGTTAAATCATTTAAGAAATAAATTCCCCAATAGTCTCCTGTTTGCTGTTGGCTATTCACTAGGCGGCAATATGTTGCTGAAATTACTAGGAGAAGAAGGTTCCAAGTCACCATTGACAGCCGCTGTTGCAGTATCAGCACCTATGCAATTAGCTATCTGCTCTAAAACCATCCAACAAGGCTTCGCCAAAATCTACCAACAACATTTGTTGCGTCCACTGAAAGCTGCTTTAATCGAAAAATATAAATTATTTGATTTTCAAAAACTCATTAAGCTGAGCGAAAAACGCGCACTTAGCATAGCGACCCTCGAGGAATTTGATGATTTTTACACATCAAAAATACACGGATTCTATGATGCTGATGACTACTATGAGCAGGCAAGCTGCGCCCAGTATTTAACTTCTATTGATATCAATACGCTAATAATTCACGCGATTGATGATCCCTTTATGACATCCAA
This sequence comes from Gammaproteobacteria bacterium, assembly GCA_034111875.1. Classification (GTDB taxonomy): domain Bacteria; phylum Pseudomonadota; class Gammaproteobacteria; order Pseudomonadales; family Balneatricaceae; genus Rs1. The sequence continues at coordinate 63,997 of JAWUWK010000006.1, read as the reverse complement.
AGTATTACCAGAAAGCAAAAACTTACCGGCTAACGTGGTATTAGAAGTATCCGCACACGGTGGGCATTTAGGTTTCATAAGCGGCAGTATTTTAAAGCCCGAGTACTGGTTAGAAAAACGTATTTTGAGATATTTTAGCGCTCAGCAAGCTATTTTACCAAACAGATAGCACCACTAGATCATCAAAAATAGCCTCTAGTGGCTGCTACTTGTCCTAACTTAACGGGACAACCAATACGGGCACATCAGAATTGCGCATGACTTTATTGGCAACTGATCCCATAAAAAATTGCTTAGTCGCTGAATGAGTACGAGTACCCATGACAATCATATTGGCTTCAATTTTGTGCGCGACTTCCACTATTTTTTCATGAACTATACCTTCAAGCACTAGACTTTCAATATAAGGCTGCGAATCCAATGATTCTAATTCAGAGATACAAAAAGCACCGATGCGCTCATCGATAACTGCCTTTAGATTACCCATTCCTTCCTTTTGTAACTGACTATAAGCATCCGCTGAAAGCGTGCTTTCCAAGGTTAATACAACCGAATTTGGAATAGGTGTTATTACATGTAAAAATACAATATCCGCTGCATATTGTTTTGCCAGACTCACTGCCATACGGAACGCGGGTCTTGAGCCATCTTCAATATCGGAAACATACAAAATTTTCTTTAATTTAGGAATCATAAACACCTCATCGTAAAAATTTATACTAAGCTTAATATAGTGACCCATCGTCAATAGACCACTGATCTAAATAAATATTTTGTGAATAACTAAGTGCCTAGGGAAGGCTCAAAAGTCCGATTTAGCTAAACTGTTTAACTAGCGCACTAAATGCTTAACACAGGCAAACAGGCTAAAGTGTTTGCACATGAGCTGAGTGCTCTGTGACTAATTTTTAACGAACCCTACCTGCTATTTACATCGTTTGCATAATCCGTATCTCTCTTATTGGACCACCTGCCATATCAAAGATTCAAAGACTACATCAGCAATCTGAATCTATTTCATTAAACGTAATGCGTTATTGCTTTCGTTAGGGTATCTAATTAGTATCTATCAGCACATAGTTCTTTAAATCTAGGTAGCATACTTTGGCCAAGAACATCTTATTTATTATGTGCGATCAGCTTAGATATGACTATTTAAGTTGCTATGGCCATCCCCATTTAATAACCCCAAACATCGATGCATTAGCTGCTAAAGGTGTGCAATTTACTAACGCGTATGTGCAGTCCCCAATCTGTGGTCCCTCACGCATGAGTTATTATACTGGCCGTTACGTGCGATCTCACGGCTCCACTTGGAACGGAACCCCCTTACGTATTGGGGAACCCACCTTAGGTGACCATTTAAAGCGTTTAAATGTTAGGAATGTCTTGCTCGGCAAAACACATATACGGGCTGACCTACAAGGGATGAAGAGACTTGGTATAGACCCAGATTCAGACATAGGCAAGTTTAATGCACAAGGTGGGTTTGAAGTATATGAGAGAGATGATGGGTTGCACCCTAACCAGTCACAAAGACCTAATATAGCCTATAATAAGTATTTAAACGACAATGGCTTTGAGGGAGATAACCCTTGGCAAACATGGGCTAATTCTTGCGAAAACGCCAAGGGAGAAGTACTCTCCGGCTGGCTAATGGAAAATGCTGATCAACCTGCAAGGATCCCAGAATTTTATTCCGAGACACCTTATCTGACACGCCGAGCCATGCAATTTATTGAGGAGGCCGATGACAGCCCTTGGTGTTTGCACTTATCTTACATAAAACCTCACTGGCCTTACATGGCGGCTGCTCCATACCATAATATGTATAGTCAAAAGCATATGCTAGCTGTCAACAGAACCCAACAAGAGCGAGATAAAGGACACCCTTTACAAAAAGCCTATATGAATCACTTTGTTTCCAAAACGTTTAGTAAAGAGCAGGTTCGCAATAAAGTTATCCCAACTTACATGGGCCTCATTAAACAACTTGATGATCAAATGGGTATCTTATTCGATCACTTGCAAAAAAGTGGCAAGGCAGAGGAGACAATGATTGTTTTCACATCAGACCACGGCGACTATTTAGGTGATCACTGGATGGGCGAAAAAGAACTTTTTCATGAAGAATCAGTGAAAGTTCCTTTGATTATTTACGACCCAACACCGAAGTCAGACAGAACCAGAGGAACAACTTCTGAGCAGCTTGTAGAATCTATAGACCTCGCCCCTACTTTTATTGAATATATGGGCGGCACCCCTGAATACAATATTTTGGAAGGAAAATCATTGCTCGAGCTATTGGCTGGCAACACTAAATTACTCAGAGAATATCTATTTTCAGAATATGATTATTCAATGCGCCAAGCAAGCACAGAACTAAAGGTTAAAGTTTCCGATGCTCGCATGGTGATGGTCCGGGATGCCCAGTATAAGTTTACCTATGTACAAAATATGCGCCCGATGTTGTTTGATTTAGTTAATGACCCAAAAGAACAGCAAGATTTAGCGACTGACCCCCTATACCAAGTTCACTGCCAACGATTTTTAGATGCCATAACCCAATGGGCATTAAGGCATCACAGCCGTATTACAATAAGTGATGAGCAAATAAACCAAAACAGAGGGACAGAAGTAGCCAGCGGTATATTAATTGGCTATTGGAACCAACAAGATCACCAAGATGCACTGTCCAAAGGCAGTGATCTGTAAGTTTTCTATACTCTGTAGCCAGATTTTCCAGATATTGGCGGTAGTATTAGAGTGCTGGGTTACTCATTAATTAGGCCCTTAAATGCTTGCTCAACTGCCAGTCAATAGTGCACCCTTTACGCGTATACTTAAATAGGTAACAACAACAGATAGCGTCCCATTTTAAACGTATTGCCTGAGCCTTCTTAGCCTTATAAAAAAGCGGACGAAGCCGCTTTTTAAAAGTTCGGAAGCTCTCTAGCAAAAATATCTACCAGCCTGTCACTTCTTTCAGAGCAGAACCAATTTCAGCAAGCGAACGAACTGTCTTAACGCCAGCATCCTCAAGTGCTGCAAACTTCTCATCAGCAGTCCCTTTTCCACCAGAGATGATTGCACCCGCATGACCCATTCGCTTACCCGCTGGTGCTGTCACACCTGCAATGTAAGAGACAACAGGCTTTGTTACATTAGCTTTAATATAAGCCGCTGCTTCTTCTTCTGCTGAACCACCAATCTCACCTATCATAACAATAGCTTCAGTTTTAGGATCATTTTGGAATTTCGCAAGAATATCGATAAAGCTAGATCCCGGAATTGGATCACCTCCGATACCGACACAGGTTGACTGGCCGAAACCAGCATCTGTGGTTTGCTTAACCGCTTCGTAAGTCAGTGTCCCAGAACGAGAAACAATACCTACTTTACCTGGCAAATGGATATGCCCAGGCATGATGCCGATCTTACATTCACCTGGGGTTATAACACCTGGGCAGTTAGGTCCAATAAGAGTTACACCTAAATCATCACACTTAACTTTGCACTCAAGCATGTCGATGGTAGGAATACCTTCAGTGATGCAAATTATCAACTCAAGACCTGAATTAGCCGCCTCCAAAATTGAATCTTTACAAAATGGAGCCGGTACATAAATTACAGTTGCAGTAGCACCTGTTTCTTCTACCGCTTCAGCAACGGTATTAAATACCGGCAAACCTAGATGTACTGAACCACCTTTACCTGGTGTTACACCTCCAACCATTTTAGTTCCGTAATCAATCGCTTGCTCTGAATGGAAGGTACCTTGTCCACCCGTAAATCCCTGACAAATTACTTTAGTATCTTTATTAATTAAAATAGCCATGTTTAGTTGCCCCCTGCAGCTTTAACAGCCTGCTGAGCTGCGTCTGAAAGACTCTTTGCAGCTATAATATCTAGACCACTTTCAGCTAATACTTTCGAACCTAAATCCGCATTATTACCTTCAAGACGAACAATAACAGGTACTTTTACACCCACTTCTTTAACAGCTCCGATAATACCTTCTGCAATCAAATCACAGCGAACAATGCCACCAAAAATATTAACCAATACCGCTTTCACATTGGAATCAGACAAAATTATCTTGAATGCTTCTGTAACGCGTTCTTTAGTAGCCCCGCCCCCAACATCCAAGAAGTTAGCTGGGAATCCGCCATTGATAGCCACGATATCCATGGTTCCCATCGCTAGGCCAGCACCATTTACCATGCAGCCTATAGTGCCATTAAGTGCGACGTAGTTAAGTTCCCAAGATGCAGCGTGAGCTTCGCGCTCATCTTCTTGAGAAGGGTCGTGCATTTCTTGCAAGTCTTTATGGCGGTACATAGCATTGCTGTCGATAGAGATCTTTGCATCTAAACAGTGCAAATTACCTTCATCAGTTATAACTAGTGGGTTAATCTCAAGAAGATCTAAATCCTTTTCAACAAACATTTTAGCAAGACCTAGAAAAATCTTAGTAAACTGTTTAACTTGCGTTGGGTTTAGGCCCAGCTGGAACGCTAGTTCACGTGCTTGATAAGGTTGTGCACCAGTGAGTGGGTCGATTGTTGCCTTAATAATTTTCTCAGGCGTTGCCTCTGCAACTTTCTCAATCTCTACACCACCTTCAGTCGACGCCATAAACACAACACGACGACTTGAGCGATCGATAACGGCGCCCAGATATAGCTCTTGAGCGATACCTGTGCATGTTTCAACCAGAATTTTGGTCACTGGCTGACCATTTTCATCAGTCTGGTAAGTAACCAGATTTTTACCTAGCCAAGCAGCGGCAAACGTTTTAGCTTCTTCAGCCGACTTGATGAGTTTAACGCCACCTGCCTTACCGCGACCGCCAGCGTGTACTTGAGCTTTAACAACCCACTCTTCGCCGCCGATTTTCTGTACAGCCTCTGCAGCTGCTTCCGGAGTGTCTACCGCATACCCTTTGGATACCGGGAGACCATACTGCGCAAACAATTGTTTGCCCTGATACTCGTGAAGATTCATGCGTATTATCCGTGTATTTTCACTAATTTAAAGACTTAGAAGATACCTAAGGTACCAGTCCTGCACCTGCTACTAAGCAGTTGCCGACAAAGTCTGCGAACAGGTTTTAACACCTATTGAGTCTCCCAAGCTAAATATACAGCCAAACCTTAATTTGAACTTTGCATTACCTTGAAGGAGACATTCAGAAGGTAGAACACCTACTGATTTTTAATTACCAGTATCTTAAACACTACCAATAATGAAATTGCAATGCGATAAACAAAAGCGTGTTTTCTTTAAGTTATTCGGCTCAATAACAGCAATTATCGAAACCGAACTTAGTATAACAAAATACTAGAAAAAATTTAACCTAGACAAAGATCAAACATTAACGTTTTTTACGATTAGCCATATGGATCGCGTGGCCGTCAACGGCAAGTGCCGCTTCATGTACTACTTCACTCACCGTTGGATGTGCGAAACACATCAATTGAAGATCTTCTGCTGTTGAACAGAACTCCATAGCGATAGCACCTTGAGCAATAAGCTCTGAGGCAGTTGCTGCAACAATATGTACACCTAACACGCGATCGGTCTCTTCATCGGCTATTATTTTAACGAAACCATCGGTTTCGTTTGAAGCCATCGCTCGTCCAGACGCAGCAAATGGGAACTTTCCTACTTTGATTTTAGTCCCTTCTGCTTTCAATTCTTGCTCAGTTTTACCAACCCAAGCAAGTTCTGGATAGGTATAAATGACGTTTGGTATCACATCGTAGTTCAATTGCGCATGATGACCCGCGATAATATCAGCCACCATAACACCTTCTTCAGATGCTTTATGTGCTAACATTGGACCTCGCACAGAGTCGCCAATAGCATAGACACCTGCGACCGCGGTTTTACACTGAATATCAACTTCAATAAAGCCACGTTGATCGACTACAACCCCAGAATTTTCAGCTAGAAGTCCTTGGGTTTGTGGTCTACGACCCACAGCAACAATTAGCTTATCGACAGTAATTTCTTGCTCGCCATCAGCATTTTTGTAGAATACTTTGACTTTTCCATCAACAATTTCAGTACCCGAAACCATTGAATTCAGTTTGATATCTAAACCTTGCTGCTTGAGTAATTTAGCTCCTTCTTTAGCGACATCTTTATCCGCTAAAGCTAGAAAAGAGTCCATCGCCTCAAGTACGGTTACTTTAGTCCCTAAACGCGCCCAAACAGAGCCCATTTCAAGACCAATGACTCCAGCACCAATAACACCAAGAGTCTCTGGTGTTTGATCAATTTTCAATGCACCTTCATTATCCAGGATTAGGCCTTCGGTTAATGGCGCTGGTGGGATATTAACCGGAAGCGAACCCGAAGCCAAAATCACACTATCAGCAGCATAAAGTGATACTTTGCCATCAGCAGCAGTCACTTCTATTTGCTTATCTGCAAGTAACTTACCCATTCCCGACAAAGTTGTAACGCCATTGGCCTTGAACAAACCGGCTATACCGCTAGTTAAATTCTCGACAATTTTGTCTTTGCGAGCGACCATTTTCTTAACGTCCATAGTGACATTATCTGCCGCTATACCATGTACTGCATTTTTGTGTTGTGTATCGTGAAATTTATGAGTTGACTCTAAAAGCGCTTTGGAAGGTATACAACCAACATTTAAACAAGTACCGCCTAGTAGGGTAGCGCCTTTATCATTCACCCATTTTTCTACACAAGCAGTTTTTAGACCTAACTGCGCCGCTCTAATGGCCGCAACATATCCACCGGGACCGGCACCAATAACAATTACATCAAATTTATCAGACATTGTGATTACCTTGTCTTATCAAGCGCTTAAAAACGCTTATTTTAAGCTAGAAAATAAGGGAATAACTCTTCCCTTAAAAAAATTAAACGTCAAGCAGGATACGTGTAGGGTCTTCTAGAAGATCTTTAATCGCCACTAAGAACTGCACTGCTTCTTTACCATCACACATGCGGTGATCATAAGATAAGGCTAAATACATCATAGGCTGAATAACAACCTGTCCATCCACTGCCATAGGCCGCTCTTGGATTTTATGCATCCCTAAAATTGCAGTTTGTGGTGGGTTTAGAATAGGCGTCGATAAGAGTGATCCAAAGACGCCGCCGTTAGTAATAGTAAATGTACCACCAGCCATATCATCCATGCCTAACTTACCGTCACGTCCGCGCATTCCGAAATCACGTATAGTCGACTCAATTGTGGCTAGACCCATAGAATCAGTATCGCGTAAAACAGGCACCATCAATCCACGATCAGTTGAAACGGCGACACCAATATCTTGATAGCCATGGAAAACCATGTCATTGCCATCTATAGAAGCATTGACAGCAGGGAACCGCTTCAGTGCTTCAGTCGCCGCTTTAACGAAGAAAGACATAAAACCTAAACGCGTATCGTGGGTTTTCTCAAACAAATCTTTGTATTTTTTACGCAGCTCCATCACAGGGCTCATGTTGACTTCGTTGTAGGTAGTTAACATAGCTGCAGTTTGCTGGGCTTCAACAAGACGCTTGGCAATAGTCGCGCGCAATCTAGTCATTGGTACGCGTTTTTCAATACGCTCACCGGTCATTGCCAATGGTGCAATAACCGCCGCTGCGGCTGGTTTAGCCGTCGCTGAATTTATGAATTTTTGGACATCTTCTTTGGTGATACCACCATTTTTACCGGTACCTTTAATCACACTTGCATCTAAATTGTTGGCCTCTATGAGTTTACGCGCTGCAGGCCCTACTTTGTCTTCGCCACTGTCTTGTGCTGCAGGAGTTTCTTCAATAGCTGCTGGTGCTTGGGCTGCTGCACCCGCTTCAAACATAGCGATCACTTGATCGGAAAGTACGATATCACCTTCACCCGCTAAGATCTCTTTAATGACACCGTCCGCTGGAGCAACGACTTCTAAAACCACTTTATCAGTTTCTATATCAACTATTAAATCATCAGCCAAACATGCTTCACCTGGTTGTTTGTGCCAAGTTGCAACTGTGCCATCGGCTACAGATTCTGGAAAAGTAGGTGCTTTAATTTCGATGGACATAAGTGTTCCTTATTTGCTCTAAAAAGCCGCTTGTCTTGTACAAGCAGCTGTTCGATTAACCGTTGATAGCTTCTTCAACGAGAGTTTTTTGCTGTTCTAAATGTACTGACATATGACCTACTGCAGGTGCAGCCGCGTGAGGGCGTCCCACTCCATGCAATTTAAGGCTCGGATGACTTTTTTCCAACACATTACGAATACGGTGCTGTGTACTGTACCAAGCACCTTGATTCATCGGCTCTTCTTGACACCATACAATGGATTCAAGATTTGAATAATCCTTTATCGCGTCGAATAATGCGTCATCAGGGAACGGATATAGTTGTTCGATACGCACAACCGCTACGTCTTCTCTGGCTACTTCTTGGCGTTGATTGATTAGGTCGTAGTACAGTTTTCCTCCACAGAGTACAAGTCGTGCAACTTTTTCGTTCTCTAAATTTTCAGTTTCTGCCAGAACAGGTTCAAACGTACCGGTCGACAATTGCTCGATTGGAGACGTGGCTTGTCGGTGACCTAGCAAGCTTTTAGGTGACATAACGATTAAAGGCTTACGGAGCGGACGTACAATTTGACGACGCAACAAGTGGAATATTTGCGCTGGTGTTGTCGGAGTGCACACTTGAATATTATGCTCTGCACACATCTGCAAGAAACGTTCTAAACGCGCAGAAGAGTGCTCGGGCCCTTGACCCTCGAAACCATGTGGTAGGAGCAGAGTTAGACCACATAAACGTTCCCATTTCTGTTCACCAGAAGTGATAAACTGATCAATAACCACTTGTGCCCCATTGGCAAAATCACCAAACTGGGCTTCCCAAATCACCTGTACGTTAGGCATTGTAGTGGCATAACCATACTCAAAGGCTAATACAGCTTCTTCGGACAAGAAAGAATCATAGAGTTCAAAGGTAGGCTGATCATCGGAAATGTTTTTGAGCGGCGTATAATCACCCCCTTTATCTTGATCATGCAGAACCGCATGTCTGTGTGAGAAAGTACCACGTCCAACGTCTTGTCCAGTAAACCTGATGGGAAAACCTTCAGCGAGTGTAGTGGCATAGGCCATCGTCTCGGCGAAACCCCAGTTACATGGCACTTCACCTGCAGCCATCTTTTTGCGGGTTTCGTAAATTTTCTGTACCTGACGTTGCACAACAAAGCCTTCAGGCACAACGCTCAATTTAGCATTAAGCTGACGAATAAGTTTAAGATCAACTGCCGTATCACATTCAAACGACCATTCTAGACCTAAATAAGGTTTCCAATCGACAAACAGTTCGCTATTGGGTTTCATCACTAAAGCTTTAGCAACATGTTCGCCGTTTTCTAGAGCTGTACGATAATCTTTTTCCATCGCCTTACTATCAATAGCGGACAAGATACCATCATTAATAAGTACCTCTGCATAGAGTGTGCGCGTAGTCTTCTGCTTCTTAATAGCGGTGTACATACGGGGTTGCGTGCCGAAAGGCTCATCCGCTTCATTGTGACCACGACGGCGGTAGCAGACCAAATCAATGACCACATCGCGCTTAAACTCTGTACGGTAATCAATCGCTAATTGAGTGATAAAGCGCACGGCTTCAGGGTCGTCACCGTTAACATGGAAAATAGGCGCCTGAATCATTTTAGCCACATCAGTACAATATTCACTGGATCGGGCATCCTCTTTTCTAGAGGTAGTAAATCCGACCTGATTATTGATAACAATGTGGATAGTTCCACCAGTTTTGTATGCGCGAGTTTGTGACATTTGGAATGTTTCTGTCACAACGCCTTGACCTGCAAATGCCGCATCACCGTGGATACTTACAGGTATCACCGTCGTGCCATTTTTATCATTGCGTCTATCTTGGCGGGCGCGAACAGAACCTTCAACTACCGGTGCGGCTATTTCAAGGTGAGAGGGATTGAAAGCCATTGCCAAATGCACTTCACCCCCAGGAGTATTAACATTTGAAGAGAAACCTTGATGGTACTTAACGTCACCGGATTTATTTAAAACTTGCTTTTTGCCTTCAAACTCGCCAAATAAATCAGCAGGATTTTTGCCGAAAATATTCACTAATGTGTTTAATCGACCGCGATGAGCCATACCGATGATAACTTCTTTGGCACCATTGGCACCCCCGCGCTGAATAGTTTCATCCAACGCCAGAATTAGCGCTTCTCCGCCTTCTAAACCAAATCGTTTCGCGCCGGCAAAACGAGAACCCAAATATTTTTCTAGACCTTCAGCCGCCGTTAATCGCTCTAAAATATGTATTCGTTCTTCTTTAGGCAATTTCGGATTACCCCGAGTAGGCTCTAATCTATTCTGAATCCAGCGCTTTTCAAGTGTATCTACAATGTGCATATATTCAGAGCCGATAGATCCACAGTAGGTTTTTTTTAAATCGCCTATAATGTGGCGTAAACTAGACGAATCACCACCAAAACGTAATGAACCAGTTGAAAAAACGGTCTCTAAATCAGCATTGGAAAGGGTGTGAAAAGCGGGATCTAAATCGGGAATAACATCGCGTTGAAGTAAGTTCAAAGGGTCAATATCTGCGGCTTGATGGCCTCGGACACGGTAGGCACTAATCATCTGCAGCACTAGTACTTGCTTAGCTTCGTGCTCTGACGAGACACTACTTGCTGAAGTTGATACTTGACCACCACCGCTTTTCGCATATTCACGGAACTGTTGAACTATGGGGGCTAATTCAACATCTACTGTCTCTTTATGTGCAGCGTCTGGTAGTTGGTCAAACTCTTTACGCCAGTCATCACTAACAGCGCTTGGATCTCTTAAATATGTCTCATAAAGCTGTTCAATGTAAGATAAATTACCGCCGTATAAGTGCGCATTCTTCCACAACAACTCCATTATGCCTTCTTGCATTAGCTAACCACCCTAAATTAGCAGCCCAAAATTGAGTTTTGTAAATTCGACAAATGGAAATTTAGCAACATTTTCATTGGTCTATCACTACTCATACTTCAGGATCTACTGTCGTTTCTTTAAAATTACCAACAAAAATGTCACAAAACGGACAATACAAAGAGCATTGTACGCGCTTTGAGGCTGCCTTTACACAGCTAGTAGCCTCGTATTTTATCTATTTGTAACGATTTTTCTATTCAGCGTGAAATATACCAAACTTTTATTTATCGATGACATCATTACTTTTCAGAGGTCAATCAGAAACAAAAACTAGCATTTTCAAGTAATAGATAAAATAAATTCATCTATTCTTGCTTTCGCAGACAATCAACCCAATCACACTCAAAAACACGCCAACTTATCTTAGATCAATAAAGCATTACATGCATATCTTCTTATAATAAATGCGTATAACATGATTTGACTGAACCTTTCACAAGTGCCACACCGTGAAGCTAAATAATCCAACTAAATTAACTATAGCTCGAAATAATACCTTTAGCGATTTCTAATTAGGTAGTTAAATCTAAGTCAAAAAAATTCTACGAGAGCGCCGTGCGAATAAATTTAGGTTTCTTTCAAAAAAAAAGGCGCTTAACGCGCCTTATTCTTTATTATGTCGCTCTGTCTAACAAAAGCTGACGGATCTTACCAATCGCCTTTGTCGGATTCAGCCCCTTGGGACAAACACTGACGCAATTCATGATCCCATGACAGCGAAACACACTAAAGGGATCATCCAAATCAGCCAAGCGCTCCTCTTGTGCAGTGTCTCTTGAATCCGCTAAGAACCTATAAGCCTGCAAAAGACCGGAAGGTCCAATAAACTTATCAGGATTCCACCAAAACGAAGGACAGGCAGTGGAACAACATGCACATAAAATGCATTCATACAATCCATCGAGTTCAGCACGCTGTTCGGGGGTTTGTAAGCGCTCGATGGCAGGTGCAGGGGTATTATTAATCAAAAAAGGTTTGATTTTTTCATACTGTGCGTAGAACTGGGACATATCAATCACAAGATCACGAATAACCGGCAAGCCCGGCAAAGGTCGCAATACTAACTTGTCTTTTTTAACGACTGCTGACAGCGGCGTAATACATGCCAAGCCATTCTTGCCATTGATATTCATGCCATCAGAACCGCAGACACCTTCGCGACATGATCGACGAAAACTTAACGACGGATCTTTATCCTTGAGCAATTGCAGCAAATCAAGCACCATGATGTCTTTACCACCGGGGATATCTATATGAACATCTTGCATTCGCGGTTCATCATCTGTATCGGGATTGTAACGATAAATACTAACTAACATTTGAGCGTCCTCTTAGTAAACGCGAATTTTAGGCGGAAAAGCTTTCATGGTTTTAGGCGCAAAATTCACATCACGCTTACCAATCGACTTATCATCTGGGAAAAACACCGAGTGACACAACCAATTCTCATCGTCCCTAGTCTCAAAATCATTACGTGCGTGAGCACCTCTTGATTCCTGACGTATTTCAGCAGCAATCGCGGTAGCTTCAGCTACTTCCATTAAATTTGACAGTTCTAAAGCTTCAATTCTAGCAGTGTTGAATGATTGACTTTTATCATCAAGCGCTAAATTATCAACTCGCTGGCGAATCTCTTTTAACAACTCCAAGCCTTTGAGCATACTTTTACCGTCGCGAAACACACCAAAATAAAGCTGCATCGTGTTTTGCAAATCAGCGCGAACTTGGGCAACGTTCTCTCCGCCTTGTCTATTATTCAAACGGTTCAAGCCTTCCATTGCTCGCTCTAAATCCTCTTCCGTTGCATTGCTAACTTCATAGCCATCACGCATTTGGCGCTCAATTTCAATTCCAGCTGCACGACCAAACACGATCAAATCTAATAACGAGTTCCCACCTAAACGGTTGGCACCATGTACAGAGACACAGGCGACCTCACCACAGGCAAACAAGCCTCGGATAACAGCATCTTCGCCACCACGCTCTTTACTAGGCGCTAACGCTTGACCACCTATGTTGGTAACAACACCACCCATCATATAGTGACAAGTAGGCACTACGGGAATAGGATCTTTAGTGGGATCTGTTGCCGCAAAAGTTCTAGAAAGCTCTAGAATACCTGGTAGGCGTTCTTCCAACACTTCGGCGCCTAAATGATCTAGCTTGAGCATTACGTGGTCGCCATTTTCACCGCAACCACGTCCCTCTAATATTTCCAAAATCATAGAGCGTGCGACAACATCACGACCCGCTAAATCTTTAGCGTTCGGCGCATAGCGTTCCATAAAACGCTCACCGTCTTTATTAATTAAGTACCCACCTTCACCGCGACAACCTTCGGTAACTAAGGTGCCCACTCCGGCAATCCCAGTGGGGTGAAACTGCCACATTTCCATGTCTTGGCAAGGCACACCAGCACGAATGGCCATACCAATACCGTCACCTGTGTTTATTAGGGCATTAGTTGTAGATGCGTAGATTCGTCCAGCGCCGCCTGTTGCGAGCACTGTAGCTTTGGCTTTTACATAAACCGTTTCGCCATTTTCTATATTGATAGCAATACAGCCTACCACATCACCTTCAGCATTTCTCACCAAGTCAACAGCATACCATTCATTCAAAAACGTTGTTCCCGCTTTTAAATTGGCCTGATATAGGGTGTGTAATAAAGCGTGACCGGTACGGTCAGCTGCCGCGCAAGTTCTTGCAGCTTGACCACCTTCACCGAAATTTTTAGACTGGCCACCGAATGGGCGCTGATAAATACGCCCCTCTTCAGTACGCGAAAAAGGCATGCCCATATGGTCTAACTCGAAGACCGCTTGAGGCCCAATTTGACACATATACTCTATTGCATCTTGATCGCCAATGTAGTCAGAACCTTTCACTGTATCATACATGTGCCAGCGCCAATCATCGTTCGGATCGGAGCTTGCAATGGCACAAGTGATACCACCTTGCGCAGATACTGTATGCGAGCGAGTGGGAAATACTTTAGTAATACAGGCGGTATTTAAACCACCTTGGGCAAGCTGAAGAGCAGCACGCATGCCAGCCCCACCACCGCCAATGACGATACCGTCAAAAGTAAGTGTACGTAAATTACTCATTGTTTATATACCCCAAATCACCTGAATAGCCCAAGCAACGTATACGAACGTTATTAAACCTGTGACAGATTGAACGAAAAAGCGTAGACCAGTCATTGGAATGTAATCAGTCGTCACACACCACAAACCTATCCAGGCATGGGCAGCAAAAGATAACACCAAGAGCAAAGTGAAAATTCGCATTGCTAGATTTTTAAATAAAGATTGCCACTGATTAAAATCTAGATCAGGGGTCATTAGCAAAAATCCAACAATAAATAGCGTATATGCTAATAGAACAACGGCAGTGACACGCTGGATAACCCAGTCGTATAAGCCACTTCTGCCGAAGCTTGTGACATTAGTTACCATATCCAAGTCCCCGCTAGTATTATTAGTACTCCAGCAATGACTAGAGCAGCTTTTGACGCTAGTAACCCGCTGTCTAGTTCTTCAAAGTGCCCCGCGTCCATAAATAGATGTTTAACTCCTACAACACTGTGATAAGCCAGTGCAGAAAGAAGTCCCCATGCGATCAATTTAGCAAAGAAGCTCTCTTCGAACATAGTAATAGTTTGTTGGAAACCGACTTCTGATTCTAACGATAACCCCAATGCATACATCATGAAAACAGCACCGAAAAAAAGCGCAATTCCTGTAATTCTATGTAAGATTGAAGTCACCGATGGGAGCGGCATATGAATGGTACTAAAGTCTAAATTTACTGGTCTTTTTTTATTCACGGCTCATTTCACACTTGTTATGGTTCATTCGAACAAGGTTAAGGGACAGGTCTTGCATTAATATATACTTTCGCCATCCCTCTTCGTGGCAGTCGGAACTGCCATCGCAGTATAGCTAGTTCATCCTCGTTTCACAACGCACTGCCTGCAACTAGCGACAATTTCTAAAAAATTAATTTTTTTTATAGATTATAATTTGGGATTATACAGTCATCAAAAGCCATTTGACACTATTCAGGACTCTCCGACACCTGAAGTCTTCATAGTGCCTATGTAAGTCTCAAATACCAGCATTTGTTATAAAATATATAAGTTTTTATACTCCTATATAGTTGCTACTCTTCAATAAAGCACCCTAATAACTTTAGACACAATTAGACTAAGGAATGATTGCGTCATCACACACATAAAGGCACAATGCAGGATCTAACGACAAGTTAGGTCCTATTTTTATTGTAAAACTAACCTGTTTCCCCAACTTTATGGGGTATATTTCCACTGACAACTTCACTAATTATAGCCCAGTTACTATGATTAAGCATTTGCATAAATCTAATTATTTAAGGAGCATTCTATGGCTGGTAAGACAGCAAGACTCAGCGTCGATGGTTTTGATGGAGAAATCGAATTACCGGTACATTCTGGATCTGAAGGCCCAGATGTCATAGACGTTCGACCCCTTACTGGGCACGGACTATTCACCTACGATCCAGGCTTTGTCTCCACTGCAGCCTGTGAATCTAAGATTACCTACATAGATGGCGCCAAAGGCATTTTATTACATGCAGGCTATCCAATTGAGCAACTTGCCGAACAGTCAAACTACTTAGAAACCTGCTACTTATTACTTAACGGTGAACTACCCACAGAAGATGAACTCAATAAGTTCGTCACTACCGTTAAAGGGCACACAATGGTGCATGAGCAAATGCACCACTTTTTTCAAGGCTTTCGGCGCGACGCCCATCCTATGTCTATTATGGTTGCCGTGGTGGGGGCGCTCTCAGCTTTTTACCACGATTCACTGGATATAAATGATGCAAAGCACCGTGAAGTCTGCGCTTTTCGCTTAATTGCTAAGATGCCAACTATCGCGGCTATGTGTTATAAATATAGCATCGGGATGCCTTTTCAGTACCCTCGAAACGACCTTAACTATGCCGAAAACTTTTTACATATGATGTTCGGCAACCCCTGTGAAGAATATGTGCCAAATCCAGTATTATCAAAAGCAATGGACCGTATTTTCCTTCTACACGCTGATCATGAACAAAATGCATCGACATCGACAGTGCGCTTGGCAGGCTCCTCAGGTGCTAATCCCTTTGCCTGTATTGCAGCGGGCGTCGCTACTTTATGGGGACCTGCTCACGGCGGTGCCAATGAAGCCGTATTGAATATGCTCGAAGAGATTGGCGATGTTAAAAATATTACTGATTTTATCAATCGCGCTAAAGACCCCAAAGACAGCTTCAGGCTAATGGGCTTTGGACATCGGGTATACCGTAATTTTGACCCTCGCGCCAATGTAATGAAGCAAACCTGCGATGATGTATTAGCAGAACTTGGGATAATAGACGATCCTATGCTTGAGATTGCTAAGCAGCTTGAACAAATAGCCCTAAAAGATGAATATTTTGTTAAACGTAAACTCTATCCAAATGTAGATTTTTATTCGGGAATAATCCTTAAAGCCATCGGCATTCCAAGCAGTATGTTTACCGTTATCTTCGCCCTTTCTAGAACTATCGGCTGGATATCGCACTGGAATGAATTCCATTCTGAACCCAACAAAATTGGTCGACCACGCCAGTTATACACTGGTCCTAGTGCAAGAGATTACGTGAAAAAATAAGTATTTGATGGCCATAAAAAACCAGCCAATCAGCTGGTTTTTTTTCATTTTTAAAAGTGTGGCCCACCCCTAACTCTCAAATATTAACAAAAGTATCGCAATACGCGGCTCCATCTCCAATATCGGTTTTACTCTGATTGCTGGATAACGCATTCGCTGTTTGTCCAGTGCTGCTAATACGCTAGGCACTTTTCTCACAGCAAACAACCCCTTGGGAACGACCGTTTTGACTTTTGCCATCAATTGCAATTCGCCTAACGAGTTATGGATAATTAAACAATCACCATCACTAATATGTAATTTTTGTGCATCATCAGGATTCAACTCCAGCAACTCGTTCTGCTGTTGAGTACTGCCTCCAAAAGGGGCATTAATACGCTTATCGAAGATAGGGCTTATCAAACTATAAAAATCCTCTTTCTCCACGGGTTTAAAGTCCGTCAAGCCTCATTCAATCAGCTGCTTCAGTGGGTCCGAATAAAGCTCTGAGTCCAGATGGTGTGTCTAACTGCTCTTCAAATAACCACAAACGCTCTGGATTTTGCATTTCTATCGCTCGGTCTGTGGACAATGCTGATGCTCTGTCGATCCCATCTCTTTGTCTATTTAGATTAAAGGATTGGTCGATTAAATCTGCATCAGAGTCGGTAAACACGGCATCCGTAAAGCCAAACTCACGTACCTATTTTCGAATAATTTCCACATCAGCCATTGTTTCGTCTACCGGTGCGATGACTGCTTCAGTACGTTGAAAATAGCCATGACCATAAGATAAGAAAACATCCTGCTGTTCGAATGGCTGGAGACCGCCGATATCACATTCACATATAGCATGCTGTGATTCATTTGCGCATCGCAACCCACTACGAATAATTCGGGTTGCCAAAGCGCTTCGTGCATGTTGTTTTGATCCGAAAATGCGGCGATAGCGTTGTGGTTATAGATGAACACAGCCGCAATCGGATGGGCTATTTCTCTATCCGATAGGTGGTTAGCGATGTCGTTAATATTAAACACCCTTCTTAGTTAGCGGGGACTATAGTAGCTTTTTGCTGCAGTTCAGGGGCCGGCAAAAAAGCCCGACTGTGACTGCCCAATATCCCATGGGCAATGTCACCGATATTAACCAATAGAGCTACATGACTTGTGCTGCTCTGATTGCAGAGCCACCATTTCTGGCTCTCTCAAGGCCTACACCCTACTCAATGCTAAACGAGTTCCATTGCGACAATAATCCACGAACCGCTTAAATCTGACTTGGTATATACCGCATATCGCTTGGATATCGAGGTTTAAATAATCTTCGCCAGAGTCAATAAAACGATCTAGGCCAAGTAACTTATGTTGTTTTTTTTATCAATGATATTTTTTTGAAATGAGGTCGCTATCAGTGTCAACGCTAAGCAAACATCTATACCTGGAGTGACCTGCAAAAACAGATTCGCCATTTCAGCTACTTTAGTTTTTCTAGGGTCTATTACCACTAATTTTGCACCTTTTTACGGGCACTGTTTATGCTGCGCATTAAATGTAAATTCGATACGGTAACATTTGTTCCCTAGATGATAATCAGGTTAGCGTATTCAACTTGCACCGGGGGCATCGCCTGGTCACTGCCAAACATTAAACTATACGCTAAGAGCGAACAACACCTCAAAGCGGCACACGGTTTAGTTCCAACGCGCCAGGGCGGGAAAAAAAGTTATTATCGATAGCACCTCCCGCTAATTTACCCTGACTCCCCGCTAATTAAGCGCTAGAATACTTTCAGCTCCCTGTTGATCTATCGCCTGTTGTAACCCCCGATGCACTCTCTGAATCGCTTCGTCCGGGCTAATAGGCTGGTAATTACCACATCCCCTAGGTCCTGTACTCAATAATGGCTGGGTTAGGCGATCTTTTGCGTGTACGAATGCAGGATAACATTTAGCCACTGTTTTACAAATACGCCCTCTGGTCACAGGGTTGAATTGCGAGCCGCGTAGTTTAATAATTTTGTTATATTGCACTCTAACGTTTAAACTGCAAGCATCAGGGCAATCTATTGGACGGACACTCAACAACTCAACACTGCTTGACTTATTTTCTCAACAGGTCTCTAACCAGAGCGTCTTGATTTCACACCGGCCTTAAAAAAAACGACTTAAGCTGCTTGTAAATGTAGCATTTTGCTATTTGTTAACCCCGTCTTACGCAGCGAAGTAGGAGTACAAAGTTCTCTAATCGGCTAAGCTAACAATTATGATCGGAACTCTTACGCTAAAAACTGTGCCTCTACCTTCCTCTGATGTAAGTTTGACTTGTCCACCTAAAGACTCAATATTTTTCAACACTATATCTAGACCGACACCGCGGCCTGACAGTTCAGATAAGTGATTTACAGTTGACAAACCAGGCTTGAAAACCAAACTATAAATATCATCTGTTGCAAGGCATTGCTGAGCTGTTATCAAACCTTTTTGTAGTGCTTTAGCACGGATACTGGCTTTATCTAATCCTCTTCCATCATCAATGATATCGATGACAATAAAACCATTTTGATGGCAGGCAGCTAATTTAATATGGCCAGTTTCTGGCTTATTCATGGCTAGACGCTCGCGGGGGGTTTCT
This sequence comes from Gammaproteobacteria bacterium, assembly GCA_034111875.1. Classification (GTDB taxonomy): domain Bacteria; phylum Pseudomonadota; class Gammaproteobacteria; order Pseudomonadales; family Balneatricaceae; genus Rs1. The sequence continues at coordinate 44,696 of JAWUWK010000006.1, read as the reverse complement.
AATCCGTGATCGAGGGCGTTTCTGATTAAATGTGTTATAGGGTTAACAATTTTTTCCATTACCCTCCTATCAATTTCTGTTTTCGAACCGATAATGTCTAAACTGACTTTTTTGCCTAAGCTTAGGCTAATATCATGGACTAAACGCTGAAAACGATCAAAAACAAAACTCATAGGCTGCATGCGTATGCGCAAAATATGCTCTTCAATCTCGCTAATATTACGTTCTAGTTTAACTAGGCCCTGCGCTAACTGCGGGTTTGAATAGCCGGATTTAAGCAGGTCATCAGCTACCTGAATCAAGATACCTTGAGTGGTCATTAACTTGTCTACTGCGCTTGTTAACTCATCAAATTTGCCAGTATCTACTCTCATAGAGCTCACCTCAGTGACAGCAGATTGCCGTTTGACTTTTCTTCTATCAATAACGAGTTCATCTGTCACAGAGCTATCCGCAGTTGATTCTGGTCCGCTAGGAGCCTGTTCTAGAACGACCTCTAACACCTCAGGTAACTTAAGCTTTTTTGGTTGATCACTAGCCCTTTGCAACATTTGGTTTGATTCGGATAAAGTGATCGCTGTAACCGTTAGATCACAAAAATCGGCCACCCACTCAAACACTTCTTCAATTTCAGCGCGAGCTTTAACCGCATTTTTTTGGGTTGTCTTCAGCTTTAAATCCCAATGCAGGTAAATTTTTTGCGGATAAAAAACCTCAACTAGCGGTAAAAAATCAGTAATGGGTTCTATGATTAGCTCTCCGAGTTTGGCTAATGCTTCGAATATGTAAATCGGCTCATGGCCACCTTGTAACATGTTTTGATCTGGCTGAAAGACTATTAACCAATGATCAACAACGTCGCTGTTGCTTTCCCCTGAGACCGATAATTGTTGGACATCTATCATTACTGCTGTTTGAATGGGCTTTAGGCGATGCTCATCCAGTATTTTTTGTAAACGCTTTTTCGGATCATCAACTAACGATTGAGTCAGGGCTTGCTTAGATTGAGCGACCTTTAAAAGTAAGCGTAATACATCAACTGAGGCTAATAAAGCATTAAGTATTTCGCCTGTGACGACTAAATTTTCACTGCGTATTTCGTCTAGTACAGTTTCTATTATATGAGTGAATTCAGTTATTTTCGAGAAACCAAAAGTGTCTGCCCCTCCTTTAATAGAATGAGCAACTCGAAAAATTCTGTCTAAACCTTCTCTTTCTTCCTCAAAATTTAGTAGGCAAGATTCCATTAAATCAAGCCCTTCATAACTCTCTTGTAAGAACTCTCCAACGAATTCACTTAAATCGACACTCATTCTTCTTTTCCGTGGGTTAAGTTTAAGCTAACAAGCCGCTTTTCAAAATCAAAAGTCTTTATTAAGCAATACGCCAAGGTCCCAGATTGAAATGCTTGTTTCATTTGATCATCGTTTTAGTGTTTAGACTCAATATGGGCGAAAATCGAGAATGTTATATTTGCCTCTGTAAGCGAAAGATTCCATGCCATCGTGAACCAGTATATTGTCATCTATCACGATTAAACCATACCGGGCTATCTTAGCTTTAGCTAACATTAGCTCTGCATTCGATAACACTACTTTGGCATAGTTCGCAAAGGTAGTGAGCGGTCAACGATCAACATTGACGACATTTACTTGTCCTTACCTTGCTCGATTATTAAATAATTCTACCTAATGGGGTTATCAACCTATTTTCAAAACCTAACTTTTTCTCTGCTTCTTGTAATACAGTGTTTTTATTTAACCAATTAATTGAAACACCACGCTGCTTTGCCTCTCTAATAACCAGTAATAATAATTGGATCCCAGCGGTGTCAATTTTTCTTAATCCTGCCAAATCGAAACACACTTCACAAACCGTTCGCAAAGCCGACATTAAAATCACTTGACATTGGCCTATGTTGGCAATCGTCATTTCTGCCGGCACAGCCAAAAAATGCTGTTCTTGCATGTAAAACCCTCCTCACTTGGGGTTAATTGACTCTGAGTATAAACGACATGTTCAACAGTCTTTTTTTATAGTATTAGACTAAAGATAGCTAAAAAATGAAGATACACACAATTAAACACACCTAGGGTGCTGATTTTTTTTGAAAGATCATCTTATTTACAGATTACAAGAGCCATCTTACCTACTAGCAGGCGATTTAAAAGCACCAACTGAGTAGGCTTTTCATACTAAGTCGGACCTTTGCAAGAAGTAGCGAACAAAGAGAAGACAAGGCAAAAATAAACGAAAAACCGAAGTTCAGCCTTATAAAGAGGATTTTGAGTTTTCTAACGCCGTATTACTGAATGTGGGAATCGTGCAAACGTCTCTAAAAGTCCTAAGTTTAGCCAATGGAGTCATTCTATAAACGCGCTGTTAAGCACAATTGTTGAATAAAACTACTGCGAATGGCTAATTTATCTTCACCCTTAGCGCTCTCTGATAGAGGAGTAATCTGCCGCCAATTAAAGCCATTCAAAGAGCCACTATTACGCAATTTTTCAGCATAGGCTGCAGCGGCGAGTTTAATATTATTGGTGGTTTGATTTAGAGCAACCAAACTCTGTTGGTTTATGGCTAAATTGTACCCCTTGGAGGCTTGATTATACCCAAGCTTATAGCGAATTTTGATGAATCCAAGCTCCCCACTTCTATCTAATAGTCTTTTTTTAAGTTGAAGTGCTGTCTGGGCTGGCTTTCAACCCCATTGTAAATAATTTCATAGAGTTCTGCTGCGCTCTGTCCAGCGCCAATGTCTTCAGCATCTGCTTTATCGTTACTAAACTCTCCATCCCCTAAGAGCCGGTTTTCATCACCGGGCAATCCATAGCGACTCACAACAGCGGGATTAAACTTCATTGCTAGTAGCAACAACGTTTTACTGATTAAGCCTTATCAGTGGATAATCGCTCACAAAGGATTACGATTTAGCTCCATTATTAACCACCGAAGCGACTGCAATTATTTTTATAACGCTTTAGTCCAAGCGCATAGAGCCTTTGCAGACCTGAATTATCAACCCTAACGATGCGGCCGCCGTTAACCAGAGCACTAAATTTTAAAGGGCTATTGAATGTCTAGACATCTCGGCACAACGTCATTAATAAAGTAAATACTAGAGAAGGCGGAGTTTACTGGAGTAAATAAGCATTTAATCCAGGCTTATAATGCGTATTTACAAACGTAATAGTTATACTAAAATTTCATCAAACTAAATAATTCCATATAATATATGAAATGCGCTTTAATTTTACTGCTTAATTTTCTGTTACTGTTAGGTTCTAATGCGAGCAATGAACGAACGCCGGTGACGCAACAATCAGCTTCGTCCGCTATTGAATCACTTTAAACCGAAACAAAAGCAGATGAGGCCTTATCTGAACCACCTGCCAATAGTATAAATCACCTAGCTCCTCAGATGAGGCGTAGGAAGGCGACATGCCACAATTAGATTAAATGAATAAATCAAGAGGGCTCAGAAACTGCTTGGCCCTCTGCCAGTAATAGAATGCCTACTATTTTTTGGCCCAGTATTCATCACCATCTGCAATATAACCTGGGGTATCTTTAACCCAGCGCTTGCGCACCGACATACTGTAATTTAAATACAATTTATCATTTACCACTGTAAAAGCTTTAGGATCAGTTGAAACCAGCTTGTCATTCGCTATCGCAAAAGCACAATGTCCGCCGTATTGCGGTGCATATTTTTTCGGGTCGCCCAAAAAAATATCCTTATTAGCTTCTGAAGAAAACTGCCACTTAGCCCCCATATAGCGAGCTGTGATAGATTTACTACCTTTAACAGGCTTGCTCTGAGTGAAATAAGCCACTGTATCGTAGCCCTTGATGGCCACACCATTTTTTGAATATACCGGTTTATCTATTGCTAATGCAGGTAGAGCAAAAACTGCCAACACAAACATTAAGATTGACTTTAATAACATTTTCTTCATAAGTATTCCTCCCAATTGAAACTGTACACGAAATAATACACTGTCATTTATTATACTAGCTAACAAGCAAATTGGATTCAATCTGCATTAAGTAATTAGGACCGTCAGTTTTGCAAATCTAACCATGCACCTATCTAAGAAAGTAGCAACTATGTCTTGAAGATATGATGGGCTTAAAGATACGAAGTGAGGGCGCATAAATGATCAGTATTCAAAGCAAAGTGTCAATCCCTCAGAGTGATTTTAATCAGTGAGCAAGGCTAGGTTTTTAGATTTGTTCGCTGGTTCTCTAACACAATCACTTTCTATGCACAGGCAGCGCAGGTATAATCGCGGGCTTTATTAACTGATTTATTGGCTGAATAATCATGACTGTACGGACTCGTATTGCCCCCTCTCCCACTGGCGATCCACATGTAGGAACTGCGTATATTGCACTGTTTAATTTAGCGTTTGCACGCCAGAACGGGGGTAAATTCATCCTGCGCATAGAAGATACTGACCAGACCCGCAGCACGAGTCAATCAGAACAAACTATTTTAGACTCATTGCGCTGGCTGGGCCTTGATTGGGACGAAGGCCCAGATGTAGGTGGCGAATATGGACCTTATCGCCAAAGTGAGCGCGGCGCTATATATGCTCAATATGCTCAACAGCTATTAGATGATGACCACGCTTTTCGTTGCTATTTAACCGCCGGAGAACTTGATAATATTCGCAGCCAGCGAAGAGAACAAGGCCTTCCGGCCCCGATGCAACAAAGTGCACTGGCACTGCCAGAGGAAGAGCAACAGAAACGCCACTTAGCCGGAGATCCCTTCGTAATTCGTATGAAAATCCCAACCCAAGGCACTTGTCAATTTGACGATATGCTACGGGGGAAAATAGAAATTGAATGGGCAATGGTCGACGCACAAATTTTGCTTAAGTCTGATGGCATGCCAACTTACCACTTAGCCAATGTGGTAGACGATCACTTAATGAAAATCACCCACGTCATGCGCGGCGAAGAGTGGATTAATTCAGCACCTAAACATCAACTGCTCTATCAATATTTTAATTGGGAAATGCCCACGTTATGCCATATGCCATTATTACGCAATCCGGATAAGTCAAAACTATCTAAACGTAAAAATCCAACCAGCATTTTATACTACAAACGTATGGGCTATATGGCCGAAGGGGTCCTCAACTATCTAGCGCGCATGGGCTGGTCAATGCCAGATGAAAGGGAGAAATTTAGCCGCCAAGAGATGTTCGACAACTTTGATATACAGAGAGTATCCCTTGGCGGGCCTATCTTTGACCAAACCAAATTAAGTTGGTTAAACGGCCTGTGGATGCGCGAAGAGCTGAGCACCGCTGAATTTTCTCAAGCTTATCAGCAATGGGCACTTAACCCTGAATTTTTACTGCAAATAATACCGCTGATCCAGCAGAGAGTTGAAAAGTTTTCAGATGTAGCACCATTAACTCACTTCTTCTTGGCCGGCATGCTGGATATTAGTGAAACTGATTTTGCCCATAAATCTTTGGAAATAACTGATATACGTAAAATTTTACAATATACAGCCTGGACACTAGACCATCATATACAATGGGATAAAGACGCTCTATACGCATGCTTAAAACAACTAGCAGATACTATGGGGCTCAAAATCAGGGATTTACTGTTCCCATTGTTTATCGCTATATCAGGTTCTAGCCAGAGTGTCTCTATTATGGACTCTATGTCTATTTTAGGGCCTGACATGAGCAGGGCGCGAGTCAGACATGCACTCAATACTCTGGGCAGCCCGTCAAAAAAAGAGCATAAACGCTGGGAAAAAGCATTCAAAAGTTTATAGAGGCGTTTTAAGCGAAAAAATCAAGAGGTATGCAGGAAAGCTTTATTTCTGGCATACCAGCAATTTGCTTTAACAGGACCTCCGACAGAGCTTGCCTTCGCTAATTTGGGCCTATAATTGCCATTATATTTTGAATCCTTCAAATATGCTTAAAATACTGAGTTTGCTATTGATTTTAATCTCGATTATGGCAGAATACGCGCCTCACGACGTATAAGCACAAATTATTAAATAGATGGGGCCATAGCTCAGCTGGTAGAGCGCAACGCTGGCAGCGTTGAGGTCAGGAGTTCGATCCTCCTTGGCTCCACCAATTTTCTCCTTATTAGTCTTTAATCCACGTTATTAAGTTATCTTAAATAACTCTTTAGACTACCTAGTTAAACCCTACGGAAGCTGTCAAAAGCATCTATATAAACCTTCGAATATCTATTAAACCACTCAGACTAGGCTATATTGTTAAGCTAAGGTTGGGCAGAGCGTTCATCATTCCAATGAGAATATTTTGGAAGCAACATGATCAACCATAGAGGCAACACAAAAATGACCAGAACCGTCGCCACCGCTAGAGGTGCTATTAAATCTGTTTGTTGCACTAAGAAGGTAATCACCGAGGCACCCACCATTTGAGTAAAGCCCAGCAGAGCAGAAGCAGAACCGGCCCTGTCACCGAACTGGGATAAGGCCATACTGGTAGCTGGGCCTAAGGCAAAAGACAATCCTGCGGATAATAAGATAATAGGCAACATAAAAGCCAGCGCCGCATTGAATCCTTGGAAATTGAAGAGACTATTAAAAACCATTAACAGCAAGGCAGCACCAAGCATACAACTCAATGCAATAAAAACCAGCGTACGATTACCATAACGGTTGATGAGAATAGGCGCCGTAAATGAACAGAAAATCCCCGCGCAAGCGTTCAGGCCGAACAGTAAACTAAAAGCCACTTTTGAGATTTGTAAATGACCAATAAGCCAGAGCGGTGCATAACTGACATAACTCAAGATTGCCGCCAAAGCCACCATACAACAGAGCGCATAAAAGATAAAATAGTGACTTTTAAGAATGGGCAAAAAACGTGGCCAATCATACAACTTAGCAACAGCGCTTGAATATCTATTTTCTGCCTTAAGCGTCTCAGGCATGAAACGGCACACTAGGCCAAGCACCAATAAACCATAGGCAAACATGAATAAAAAGTTAGAGCGCCAACCAAAATCACTCGCCAATAAACTGCCAAGAATAGGCGCGCAAGCGGGTACAACACCTAACACACCGTTTAGATAACTGTAAATTTTGCTACTTCTTTCATAGCTATACGTATCTCGAACTGTACTAAAAATAGTGACGGAAATAGCGCAGGCAGCGAAGCCTTGAATTAACCGACTTATTTGTAGATAAAAAATATCAGAGGCTAGCCCCGCAGCTAGACTACCTAAAACATAAAAAGACAGGCCGAAAATGGCCACTGGTCTGCGACCGTAGCGATCCGCTATCGGCCCGACAAAAATCTGACCTAAACCCATTGCAAAAAAGAACAAGACTATGGTTAATTGCACTTGGCCGGTTGACGCGTTAAATTCAAACGCCATTTGCGGAATTGAAGCTAAGTAAATGTCGATGGCCATGGGGCTCAAAACAACCATCGACATCAACAGGGACAGAATGTGCCGCTGCATAGAAGCTACGCCAAAAAAGCACTCACTAGAAGCAACTTGCTCAAAGCGAATATAATTGAGAACTCAGCCAAGTGACTGAGAGGAAACAGCCATTGCTAAAACAGAATATGACAAGCTATTTGCTACGCAGGTTATAATTAGCACATACCAAGACAGATCGAAAAACAATCAGCTTTAAGTCACAGCAAAGTGTGTATTAAAAAGCAATTTTTTTAAAAATCATCTTCATCGAAACTTTCATCGACTACACCATCATTCACAGCCTGCTGACGAATACCTAGATAGGCGTCGCGAATAAAAATATACTCATCTCCCGTCACTAACTTCTCATACTCAAACAGCTCAGCTCTCTTATTAATCAAACGTGTCCCATAACCTATATTTCGTGTCGGTACGTGATCGGTATAACCCCAAGCATCCAGAGGAACAAAGCTGGCGGGCGAATCACGCAAACTCCCAGGCCCAAAAAAAGGCAATACTAAGTACGGACCTGAAGGCACGCCCCAAGCACCAAGCGTCTGGCCAAAGTCTTCTGAGTTCTTTTTCAAACCCATGCCGGATGCTACATCAAGCACACCACCTAAGCCTAAGGTCGTATTAAAAGCCACCCGAGCAAAATCAATACTCGCCGCGTGAAATTTGAATTGCAGAACATTATTCACCAAAGTACCTAAATCACGAATATTACCAAAAAAATTCCCCACACCCACCTCAACCAAATCTGGTGTCAGCGCTTTATAGCCTTTAGCTAAAGGTTTGAAAGCAACGGTATCTATCGCCATGTTAAAACTGTACATTTTTCGGTTCAGGTTTTCAAATGGATCAACATTATCATTTGCCTGCACTGCAAACGAAATCATTAATAACACACTAAGTATCACCGATTTACGTATTCTCACTAAAACAGCCTCCGATCCTGATTATTCAGCCAACAATGACTCATTATAAGTTAAATATATTTTTTGGCAAAAAAAAAGCTCCCTTAGGAGCTTTTTATCTATGTGTTAAACATTAGAACTTAACACGGTAACCAATAGACAGTCTGTTAAAGTCTGTATCTACACCAGCTGCATCTGTAGCATCGTGCTTAGCAAGTTCTGTGTAAACATCAGCTCTTCCGCCTAGCTTGTGGTAAACACCAACAAATACGCGATCATCTTCTACTTTACCAACACCGCTTTTCTTAGCATAACCGAAACCGTAACCAGTTTTGCCAGCAGTGTATTTAACACCGAAGTCAACAACATCATTATCTGAAACGTCGTCGTCTTCTAAACCAAGACCAACATATAGGCCATTGGCGCTATAAGCAAGACCTAGAGAAGTAACTTGAATTTCTTTTGCAGAAGTTGCGTTAGCAGTTTCATAATCAGCATCCATGTACGAAACAGCTACATGAAAAGCACCGAAAGCGCCGCCCGCTTGAAGAACGTATGCATCTACATCTTCAAAAGTTGAATCATTCCCTTCGCCTTCACCGATCATAGCAACAGTTGCTGTTAGACCACCAAAGCTTGGCGTAGTGTAGGCAATTGCATTTCCGATACGGAAAGGCGTTAGCTGATAAGCGCCAGACTCGCCTTCAAAAACATCACCTTTGTAAGTGCTAGTTGTTGGGTTGGTAAAACGACCGATAACGATTTTACCAAAACCATCGCCTTTAACACCAGCGTTTAGTTGACGAACTTGTAATGTACCATCCCCAGATTGACGAGAGTTGCTTGATTGACGATCGGCTTCGCCATCGCCTCTCAACGCTGTTTCAATTTGATAGAAAGCAGTTAGACCGCTATCCATATCTGATGAACCTTTAACGCCAAGACGTGCTTCAGCATTTGCAACATTTACATCTCTGTCTTCTTGGAACACTACACGCTCATGGACACGTCCATAAAGTGTAGCATCTGCTTGAGCGACCATTGGTACAGTCAGTGCACCAGCTACGGCTAGAGCGATAATTGACTTTTTCATTTCTATTTTCCCCTTAAATATTCAAATACTAGTAGTGAATGTTTTATTTCTAGTTTTCTTTTAATACGTTATCCGACCCAGAGTATAGACGGTAATACATTGAAAAAACACTATCTGATTAAATTTTTTTAAAATTTAGGCCGATTTCTATCAGCATTAACTGTATTTATATTCATTCGTTAACATAATAAGCTGTTATTCTGGTTTAAGAGTTTCTGTTATATCTAACGCCAATAACAAATTATTACATTTAATTTCAGGCATTAAACCACAAGGAAAATCGCTTTGCAACCTTTTAAAAAAGTTCCCACTGCTTAAATATTTCTTTTAATGCGTGCCTATCTAGGCAGTTAGAGCTTAATTTCACGCCACTTTTGTTGCATTCTTTTTTCAGACACCGGCTCTTTTGTGCCAATTTGCTGTGAAAATAAAGAGATCCGATACTCTTCAATTAACCAGCGGTATTCTTCTAGTTGAGGATTTACTTCATCGCGTTCTTTAGCGCTCTTCAAATGTTTATATAGGCGCTCTTCTAACTGATTAATTTGTGTCGAAAGCAGCCTTTGACGCGGCAACTCACGCTGGTATTTTTCCAGCCGATACTCGATGCTTTTTATATATCTTGTGTATTGTTGTAATCTGTACCAGGATATAGAGGATAGATAGTCTCTATTGAATAACTGTTCTAACTGCTGCTTGATATCTAATATGACGACTATTCTATCGAGCTTTTGCTCGCTATTAATCTGCTTCATAATACGCTGATATTGGCGATGCAACACATAGACTTGCTCTGCTATTTTAGCTAGCCAATTAGCATAGCTATTATTCGTTTGCAGTATCTTTACTTTCTCTTTAAAAGCTTGCTGGGTTCTGGGTAAGTTGGGTTTTAGTTCTAATGCTTCTCGCAATGTAAATAGATTTATTTCACTTTCAAGATGCTTTTTATTGAATTTTTTTCCAATAAAAAGTGTACTTTCATTTATTTTCGGCATTTTATTGCGCGACTTTTTGGTCACAGAGCCCAGTAAATTAGACGCTAAATAAGTGATTGCATGGGTGGTGATCCTCTTTGCGTATCCCGGATTCATGGTTAACAGCAAATCAACCTTATCCGCCTTTATTTTCAGTGCTGGCCAAGCAAAGACTGATATTCCACCTTGCATCACTTGTATTTTTTCAGGCAGCTCAGAGAAACTCCAACTATCCAAGCCCGTCTCGCCCCAAACATCTTCACCCGCTGTTTGCAACTCAGTTTCCACCAATTCACTGTACTGGCTCTGTAATGCTCCTATATCACGGCTTTCAGCAATCACTTTTTTGTCATTTGCCAACAGTTTGATATTGAAATTCAAATGTTGATCTAAAACAACTTGGTCAAATTCTTGCTCTTCAAGCTTGACACCCGTCATCCGCAGCAGATGATGACACATTTGCTGTAAAAGGCTGCCTTTGGCATAGCTCATACTGTCTAAAAATGCATCAACATAATCTGGAATCGGCACAAAATGTTTACGCCGAGATTTTGGCAAAGATTTTAACAGTGCCATGCAGCGCTCTTTCAACAAACCTGGCACTAGCCAATCCAGCCTATCTGCTGATACTTGCTTTAACAACGCGATGGGCAAATGCAATGAGACGCCATCAATGTCACTGCGAGGATCAAAATGGTAGCTTAAATTTAAATCTATGCCTTTATAGTCGATGCTATTTGGGTAATCTTCCGTGCTGATGTGCTCACTGGAGCGTTGCAAGATATCTTCTTCTTGCATAAACAATACTTTGGGCTGGCTCTGCTCAATTTTTTTACGCCAAGCCTCGAACGCTGCCCCATTAACGATAGTCGTCTCATTTAATTCAGTAATTTTTTGCGCATAAAACGCATAAAGCCCCTCTTCATCGACCAGCAAATCTCGCCGGCGTGATTTAGCCTCCAAGTGTTCGATATGATCGAGTAATTGCCGATTGTGTTGGAAGAACTTGGCTTTAGTATTGTAATGCCCCTCCACTAAGGCCGTTCGAATGAAAATTTGCTGGCTCAGCTCAGGCTCTATTGGCCCATAGTTCACCACCCGCTTTTGCACTATAACCAAGCCATAGAGCACTACTTGTTCAAAAGCAGTCACTTGTGCAGATTTCTTTTGCCACTTAGGCTCAAAGTAACTTTTCTTTATCAGATGCTTAGCTAATGGCTCTATCCATTGAGGCTCAATTTTTGCCGCCACCCTGCCAAACAACCTTGTGGTTTCAACTAGCTCGCTTACCATTAACCATTTGGCGGCTTTTTTATACTGTGTTGAGGCGGGGAAAATATAGAACTTACGATTTCTCGCCCCTAGAAACTCCTTATTTTCTTGTTTAAAGCCAATATGCCCAAGCAGGCCTGATAGAAGCGCTATATGTATCGATTGATAACTAGCCGTTTGTACCTGCTGCGAATAACCCAGTGACTTACAGGCTAAATGTAACTGCCTATGCACGTCTCTCCACTCACGCATACGCATAAATGATAAGAACTGTTTATTGCAGTATTTGCGTAACTGATTAGAGGATAACTGCTGGCGTTGTGACTCAAAGCTATTCCATAAATTAACAAAACTGACAAAATCAGAGTCTTCATCTTGATTTTCTCTATGCGCTTGATCAGCCGCTTGCTGTTTATCCAAAGGCCGTTCGCGTGGATCTTGAACACTCAGTGCACTGGCTATAATCAACACTTCTTTTAGTGACTGCTGGGTATTGGCTTCAATGATCATTCTGCCAATGCGCGGATCAACTGGTAATTTAGCGAGTTGGCGACCTAAGATCGTCATTTTCTTATGTTGATTCACTGCGCCTAATTCTTCTAACAGCTTAAAACCATCATTGATGAAGCGGCTATCAGGAGCATCAATAAATGGAAATTGAGCTATGTCGCCAAGTTTCAAATTGAGCATTTGTAAAATAACCGCAGCTAAGTTAGTGCGACGTATTTCTGCATCAGTGAACTGCGCTCTGCCTAAAAAATCTTCATTTGAATACAGACGAATACAAGTACCAGGAGCGATACGCCCACAGCGCCCGGCTCTCTGATTGGCACTGGCTTGGGAGATACTTTCAATCGGTAATCGCTGTACTTTGGAGCGGTAACTGTAGCGCGAAATTCTCGCCACGCCTGTATCGATAACATATCCAATGCCCGGCACCGTGACAGATGTTTCTGCCACGTTTGTCGTAAGTATGATTCTTCGGCTCTGGGTTCCATTTGTAGAAAATATTTTCTTTTGTTCAGATACCGACAATCGGGAATATAATGGGAGTATCTCTGTATTTCTAAGCTGAGCCTTTCTCAGTACTTCTGCCGCTTCACGTATCTCCCGCTCCCCGGACAGAAACACCAATATGCCGTCAGCACTGCGTAGCTGATTACTTTTTTCAAATGATCCAATCTCTTCCACAGCTGATAAAATCCCTTGATTCATATCGACTGTTTCTTTATCAGCTTCACCTCGCTCATCTAAAGGGCGATACACCACATCCACTGGATAAGTACGCCCAGAGACTTCAATAACAGGCGCATTGTTAAAATGCTTAGAGAATCGTTCAAGATCAATTGTGGCAGAAGTGATAATGATTTTAAGGTCAGGACGTTTGGGTAATATTTGACGAATATAACCCAACAAGAAGTCTATATTTAAGCTACGCTCATGTGCTTCATCTATAATTAGAACTTCGTATTTTTCAAGGTATCGATCATTTTGTGTTTCAGCCAGCAAGATACCATCAGTCATTAATTTAACTTGAGTAGCATCACTCACTTGGTCAAAGAAACGAACTTGATAGCCCACTCTTTCACCTAGCGAAGTGTTAAGCTCTTCTGCTATACGTTCAGCAACAGTTCTAGCCGCTAGCCTTCGAGGTTGAGTATGACCAATAAGCCCTTTACACCCCAGCCCCAAATCTAGACATATCTTAGGCAGCTGGGTAGTTTTACCCGATCCCGTCTCACCCGCCAATATTATTACTTGATTCTCTTGTATAGCCTTAGCTATTTCTTCTCTTCTTTGACTAATAGGTAAATCCGGGTAATCAATAAAAGTGCCTATTTGTCTCTTGCTTGTTACCGATGCACAAGAAGCTTCAATGTCTTTTTCAAGTTTAATCAAAGCATCACCCTTAAGACGCGCTAAATTTCTCATAAACTTGAATTTATCAGCTATTTTGCAATCAGTAAGTCTTTGGCTAAGATGTGCTTTATTGGGGATCAAAAGAAGTACCTACAATGAACAATCAAAAACGGCAATTCTATACCAAGTCTATAAATGCTTCATTAGGTTTTATACTAAGGAGGTTATGATCTTATGATTAAGTCATAAATTAAACTATAGACAGCAGTGAATCAGGCTTAACGCTCTCCATGAGGCATAATGAATAGGCACTCTCAAACACTAAAAAGCAGATAATACGAATCAACAGAGTATTCAATATGCTGTACTATCGGGATAAAGTGGCATTTAGTTGCAACGATTAACAGCATACTCAGTGACTATTCTAGCCCTTAGACGACTGCATCAGATAAGGCTATAACATTGCCGATAATAGATTAACTATTGTTATTCAACTTTACTTATATTGTCTATGTGCTGACCTTCTTGTTGTAGATACCGTTCAAAGTCAGCTAAGGCTAAAGGTTTGGAGAAAAAATAACCTTGGCATAAAACACATTGATTAGCACTCAAAATAGCCCCTTGTTGCCTCGTTTCAACACCTTCCGCAATCACGCGTAAATTCAAACTGGACGCCATTGAAATTATCGTTTTCACAAGCTCTAAGCTGCTATTATGTTCATTTATGCCCTGTATAAATGAACGATCAATCTTTAATATTGATATAGGTAATTTATTCAAATAACTAAGGGAAGAAAATCCTGTACCGAAATCATCAATCGCTAAACCGACACCGATAGATCGAAGCTCCTCAAACTGTGACAAGGTAGACTGATTGTCTTCAATCAATAATCTTTCTGTAATTTCTAACACTAAACGCTCAGCTGCTAAACCAGTAACGTCTAATACCTTGCTGACTAATTGTGGGATATTTTGTTTCTGAAATTGTCTAGATGACATATTAACAGTAATAGTTAAGGGCTTTCCTGCTGAGTTCTGCCAGTGCTTTGCGTCGCGGCAAGCTCTATATAACACCCACTCACCAATTGGCAAAATTAAATCTATATCCTCGGCAATGGGAATAAAAACTTCAGGTGAAATCATACCTAGAGTTTCATGAGGCCAGCGAATTAAAGCCTCAGCCCCTACTATCAGACCATTTGAAGTGTTGATGATGGGTTGGTAATACAGCTCGAATTGAGGTTTTTCAATCTCTTTATGCAACTCTGATTCTAGCGCCAGCCTAGCGTGTGCTGCAGCATCCATTTGCTCAGTAAAAAACTGATAGTTATTACGGCCATTTTCTTTGGCTTTATACATAGCACTGTCGGCTTTCCTCAATAGTGTTTCAGCCGCATCACCATCTTTAGGGAAAACAGTAATTCCTATGCTTGCAGATACGACTGTACTGTTACCTGCAAGGTTATAGGGCTTTCCCAATTCATCTAGAATTCGACTGATAACATACTCAATACTGGAGACTTGTTTAATATCAGGCAGTATCAATGTAAATTCATCACCGCCAAAACGTGCCGCTGTATCACCCTCACGCAGGACACTGTTGAGTCGTTGCGCTGTCATTTTCAGTAATTCATCACCCATACTGTGGCCTAAGGTATCATTTACATTTTTAAATCGGTCTAAGTCTAAAAACAGCAATGCCACTTGGGTTGAATCACTGCGACTGCGAATAAGTGCCTGTTCAAAGCGATCTATAAACAAGGTACGACTCGCCAAGGCGGTCAGCGGGTCGAAGTTCATCCTGTTTTCAGCCTTCTGTTTGGCTATTTCTATTTGTGATTGGCTTTCTAATAGACGCACTTCCGTTAGGCGTCTCTCTTCAATTTCATCTTTCAGTTTATTGTTTGTAATACTCAATGACTTAGTCCGCGTCCCCACTAACTCTTCGAGTTTAATACCGAAACCTAATAATTTTTTATTGGTTCGCGCCAAATATAAAGCTACAAAGAAGCCCAGAATTAACGTCAGCATTTGCAGCAAAAAATTACTCCTAAAATACTCCATTACCTTAATTTGACGCTCTAGGTAAATTTCTCGATATAGTAAATTACGATGTTGCTGATAAGCGTGTGCGGCTTCTATTAAACCGGCTAATATCTTTTTTACAGCTTTATAGCTCTCTATAGTTACTCTTTGCGTCTGATTAAGTTGCTGATCAATTCTTTTAAGTGATTGTTTTAAATGTTCTAAATCAAAACCATTAGTAACAAGAACTACACCTACAGGCCCTTCGTCAATGCTTTCTGAACGACTCCAAAGCACATTCAGCCAATTACTAAAAATTTGCTGACTTTCATTATTATCAGGGATTGGATAAGCTTCGCTAAACGTTGTTGCTGTACGTAAAAGCTCATATTCATATTGTTGCATAAACAACAGTGGCTGTACCTGATGATGATGATGCGTGGATTGGATATCTTGTACTTCACGATAGACAAAAAACGAACTGACGATGCTCGCGATAATCACCACCAAAAAAGCGCTGCCAATTATCACTGAATATTTAAAGTTTGGATTAATCATGTAGGTTTATTTTCACAAGCTGCCAGATGGATCTAGAATAATATCTGTCATTCTTTAATCCCTCATGAGAAGACCATGGATAGATTATCCACAGAGGGCCTTTTTCTCTGATCGATAATACTTCCCCATCTTTTTGCATCGCTAAAATGACATTAAATTTATTAATATCTGCTATAGGAATATCATTCTTATATTCATTAATCGCCGTCGCACTGATTAGAGAAGCTTTACTACCTATTGCAGATAAAAGATCACGTATCAAAGGCCCTTTGAATTCACTCTCTCCCTTTGTCCATTGAGTCGTGGTGTTAACTATTATCTGAGGCAATTTTTCAATCTGCGCTGAATCTAACCATAATTCATCTGCTGTGTTTTTTTGTGAGAAATCTCCACTAATTTTTAAAACCACATTCCCTTTAGGCGCTGAAAAATCTGTCAATTTAACGGAGGAGGTTCTAACTTTAACGTCAGAAAATCCATCTTGCTGTTGATCTGAACATGAAACAAGCCCTAATATTGCAAATGTAAATAACATTTTATAGAACATAATCGATCCGTATAAGATGTACATATAGAATGCACATATAGAGTTGTGTTAGCCTGTCATATATTTTTATACTCGGATCATAGCATATCAGTGTAACTTCAAGTTATTATTGATTTCAACCAGCAGTATCTTAAGGATAAAACGCACTTATTCGCGCTCTAGATAACGGTGGTAAAGTCAACACTCTCCTTAAATACAGTGTTCCTGATTAAAAGACCCTAATATCTGCGAAGAGTGGGATATTAACGATGGCTAGTTTCTCGAGGTTAGGAACATGCGAAGAAGTCCTGTATGTTATCTGCGGGTTTATAAACGGCTAAATTTGTGAAAGGTAGCGCAGTGGAATGAACAGTCCTTTGCAAGCTGGCTGACAACATTAACTGACCAGTGGTTAGTCGTTTCTAAGCCGGCCCTTCGAGGCTTACAGACCACCGCGATATCATTTTTTATCAATTTTAGTCGAGCAACCAGCCTGCCTGTATTCGATGCCTAGATTTCGCAATGTTCTGTATGACAGAGACATACGAGGCTTATTCACATGTTCCTTAGGCTATTTATTCTCTATATTAGCTTGATAATAAGTATTGAAAATCAATTTACGCTTATAATAGTGGCGATAGAAATAAAAAGGCCACCTATTCTGAGTAATTAAAGCAGGATAAGCACAATTATTTTACTCCGCATTTGTGTTTTAAGTGGTAAAAAATAGAGATAACGAGCTTCTATTTTGTAAAATTTTCTCCCTTGTTGCGCCGAGTTATTGACTCTTAGCTTTTATATAATGTGATAACACTTACGACTATACTTTAAGATTTAAGTAGCTGTATTACTAAATTTCTGATAAATCACATCAGCTAGCTTAAAGGTAGTGAGTTCACCCCTCGCAAGAGGCTGCCACTTTTCATCATGGGTTAAAGGTTCTGTCGCTATGACAGTGACTTTGTCTGTTATTGAGGTTTTATTTTTGAAATCAACCGTCACATCACAGTCTTTCAGTCTGGCTTCTCCGAACGGCGCTTTACGGGTAATCCAAGATAGCTTTGTGGTGTTATAAACAAACAGATAAATTGATTCTGCAAGTAACATATTAAACACCCCCAATGCTCTGAGCTGCTCGCAACATTGATGTATAAAACTGCTCAATTTATCAGCGCAAACAGGCCTTTCAGAAAACTGTTCTCTTAGTTGATCCATCAACCAGCAAAACGCATATTCACTATCGGTACTGCCAACCGGAAAGTAGTAGCGCAAAGGCAAATCAAATAGCGCTTTATCTAATTGACCATTATGGGCAAACGTCCACATGTAACCCCAAAGTTCACGGCTAAAGGGGTGTGTGTTTTCTAAATTCACGCTACCGACATTGGCCTGTCGAATATGGCTGATAACCAATGTGCTTTTAATTGGGTGGTGCTTGATAAATTCAGCTATTTTGGAATCGCAGCTAGGATCAGGATCATGGAAACTGCGCAGGCCTTTCCCCTCATAAAATGCAATGCCCCAACCATCGCTATGCGGTCCTGTACTACCGCCACGCTGCATTAGACCACTAAAACTAAAACAAATATCAGTCGGAACATTAGCACTCATGCCTAAAAGTTCACACATTTAAAATTTCAACTCCAATACTTCGGTCTTTTCGTTAATTACTTTGGCTTTGTTGGTATTTTCTTTTACTCGCGAAATATGGGTTACTCTATCTTCATTAAGGGCCATATTGCCTGCAACCGATTCATCTATTGTGGGAGGCTGTTGAACATCATTAGGTAAAAAATCACTAGCATTTACTGCAAGTATTTCTACATCCAAAGATTCTAGACTACTGTGCGAGCTCTTTGTAGACTCAGTTGATAGGTGAAAATTTTCAGGGGTTGAAGGGCCTAATAAAAATGACAAATTTTGCTTTGCAAATGCTTCAGGGCTTAAACTCTCAATATCCAGATCGGAATTTTCTGTATCTCTGCTGCTTAACGTTACTTTATCTGGCAAATTATCGATTATATCACTGTTAACTGTAGCGGCTTTGGTTTCACTATCAGCTATTTCTTCACCAGCATCCACTCGAGAGGTGATAGAAATTGAGCTAGGCGCAATATTAGCCACTAGGGTGGCATTATTAACAGCAATTTCAGCTTCTTTCACTGGGTTTAATTGTAAATTTTTAGCTTCTCGCCTATCACCTATAAACTGCGAATTAACATCCATCGATAGCTGATTACTAATCACTGAAGCAACAACTTTTCCTCCCGCCGCTAAATGTATATGCTCGCATTCAACATCACCTTCTAAAAACCCCGAAACCGTTATATTTTTTGCGACCACTTTACCGATAACTTGACCTGACTTACCAATGGAAACATCATCAATAGAAGCTATGCTGCCTTCAATACAGCCATCAACATGCAATTTTCCAGTGATCGTTAAATCACCCGAAACCTTATTACCCTTGGCTATAATGGTTAAGGCTGTACGTTTTGATTTAGAGGATACAGATTTTTTAAAGAAGCCCATTTTACTGATTCCACTTTGTTAAATATATTTTCGAAATTGGCAATATTCCAGTCTACAAATGCCGCAGGGTTGATCGCTTTGGACAAATATAACAACTCATAATGAAGGTGTGGGCCGGTAGATTGTCCTGTATTGCCACTTTCAGCAATTTTTTGCCCTTTATGAACGTACTCACCCTTTTTAACCAGATATTTACTTAAATGTGAATAGCTAGTGCTAAAGCCAAAATTATGTACCAGCCTAATAAACTTACCATTGCCCGATCTTTTTTCTACTGTTTCGACGACCCCTTCAGCAGGGGCATATATTGCCGTTCCTATTAGAGCTTTGTAATCTATGCCTTTATGCATAGCCCTCACTCTTTTAATGGGGTGATAGCGCAATCCAAACCCGTTAGTGACTTTTATGGCTTTAATTGGCAAACCATTGGGAATGCTGTTTAACAAGAAAAGTCGCTGTTTAGTGAGTAAAGATAATCTCTCAAATCTATCTTCACTCAAATTGTTTGGCAACTGTAAATTAAGCATTTTTTCTAAATCATCGAGGCTTTTATCCAGCGCCGCTAAATCAAAATCCAGTGAGTCATTAATTTTTTCTATCTTCACGTTTTCCGCTTGTAACTTATCTCTTTCGCGCTGGGTTTTAGATAGCGAACTTTTTAGCATAGGGATACTGCCATTAACGCTTTTTAGTCTGTCTCGCTCGTTAGCTACAATTGATAATGTATCATTTAGCGATTCAATTTGGCCATTCTCAAGAGCTAGCTTATCTCTTTGTTGAACCACCTTATCAAACACATCACTTAACTTATCTAATTCTTGCTCGTATCTTTGCTGGGTCCCTAATAAAGCCGTGTACTGTCCGTTTAAAAACTGATGACTTTGTTTAAGTTCAACTAAATTTCCCGTTGTTTTTACCCACAACCAATTGCTTAAGATAAAATATCCCACTAGACAAGTGAATAGAATAAACACAAAATAGCGCGCTATCTTAGTCATTAAAAATTGCTTAGATCCTGAGCCAGTTGTCAGAGTAATGACCATATTTGTTTTCAATTTTTAACCTTAACTATCTGTGGCCTATTTTTGATAGGCGCATAATAACAAATCACCCAGAAAACACGCACTATTAACTAGGCAAGCGGGGAACAAATACAAAACGCCTTCGGCAGACAGTATAGTTTGTGATTTAGCCAGGCTTACAGTTTATGTTGTGCGACGGCGAACCCCTAAGCATAATCTAACCCCTTGATAACTATTCAGCAAAGAAGCCGGTATTTACATCGCATGCTTTACGATAATTGAATATTTTAATCAGCGCAAAGCACATATTAGCCTTAATCGCATATTCCTTTGGTATAGTTTAATAATTACTTTACCAGCTGATAACAAGGTACATATTTCTCGTGGTCTATCTTCATTCTTCTCTGCTGGACAAATGCAGTCAGTAATTTGTCCAACTTTTCCATTAAGTCAGCATCTCCAAAAAGTGAAAAGGGCCCCTCTTTAGCGATCGCCTTAACCGCCGGTTCCTTAACATTTCCAGCGACAATTCCAGACATCGCCTTACGTAAATGTGCCGCTAGAATATAATCATCTTGGTTGGCGTGCAAATCGAGTTCTGCCATGGCTTGATGTGTTGGTTCGAACGGCTCTTGGAATTGAGCGGGGATATGCAACTGCCAATTGTAATGAAAAGATTCACCTTTATTTTTGCGGTGCAAATGTACCTTTTTTAACTCTGCTTGCATCGCCAGTGCTACAGCTTTAGGGTCATTGATAATTATTTGATATTTAGCACTCGCGCGCGCTCCAATAGTAGCTTTAATGAATTCATCTATTTGCTCAAAGTAGGCTTGCGAACCTTCAGGACCGGTAAAAATAAACGGGAAGGGAATTCCGTCATTTTTAGGATGTAACAAAATACCGAGCATATACATAATTTCTTCGGCGGTGCCAGCACCGCCTGGGAAAACGATAATGCCATGCCCTAAACGTACGAATGCCTCCAATCGCTTTTCTATATCCGGAAAAATCACTAACTCATTGACTATAGGATTTGGCGATTCTGCGGCTATGATTCCAGGTTCAGTCAAGCCAATGTAAAGGGCATCAGACACTCTTTGCTTGGCGTGGGCAATAGTTGCACCTTTCATAGGTCCTTTCATCGCTCCGGGACCACAGCCTGTGCAAATATTAAAGGTTCTAAGGCCTAGTTCGTAGCCTACAAGTTTAGAATAATCATATTCTTGGCGGCTAATAGAATGCCCACCCCAACAGACCACCAGATTTGGCTTTATGTTAGGTTTAATTAAATTTGCGTGGCGTAATATATGAAAGACAGTATTGGTTAAAAACTCAGAATCTGGCAAGCCGGAATTATTCCCGCCAAGTTCATCACCTATATAAAGCAAATCCCTTAACACTGAAAACAGATGTTCCCTAATACCCAAAATAATTACTCCATCGACGAATGCTTTAATCGGAGCATTCACCAAATTCAACATGACACCTTGGTGCTTTAGCTCGATTTGAATATCGAAATTTTTAAACATATCCAACACATCACTAGTATTGTCAACATTACTGCCTGTATTAAGCACAGCTAACGCACATTGGCGAAACAGTCGATACAAGTTATTCTCTGACGCTCCCTCTTTTAATTGAGCCACTTCATGAGGTGATAAACTATGCAGACTATCTAAAGGTTTAATACTGGCATTTATATATTCTTGTTTTGGCATACATTCACTTCTCCGTAATAAATCTAATCCTACATCAGACAGTATCTCAACATAAACTTAAGCTATAGGGAAGCTGCGATTAAGCCTAATGTTGTCCTGAATCATTGACTTCACTGCAGCATCAAGTGCAAGCTCTTGATGCTGGGTGACGCTAATATTTTTCAATTCCACCGTAAAAACAATACAATACACTGTATGTCCACTTCGAAGTAACGGAATAAGGAGATAGTTAAGCGTAGACCAAAAGCGTAATAGAGTCATGATTTAGAACTCACTGCGCTAAAAATTTAAACCTTTTCACTAAATAGCCAACAAAAGTCTCAGATTGTCTCTTTATATTCGTCTGTAGTGCGATATACCTCTTGGTTAAACAACAGGCAAGCATAACAAATTATAGTTTTTAGCTCCCAAGCAGTAGTCCAAAGTCGAGTAAAAAACAACAAAGTCATGCCGCGTTAATAGCTGGGCTAATAGCGAGATCTTAAAGCAATCAACTCACCTGGAGTAGCAATTCGTAACGGTTGCGGTAACACTTACAAATTAGGAGACAATTTAAAAATAGACCTTTCATTTTTTCGCCTTGACAATATAATGCAGGGCATAATCCTAGTAAAACACAATTAAATCAGCAACTTTACTTTTATAATAGACGCTATGCATCTAATTTTTCTGTTTTAAGTTAATCAAAATTGGCCGAAAGTTTTATCAGATGTTAACGGCTAAATAGTATAAAATGAATTCAATCTAATACCTTGATTTTGCGGGTACCCCCCCCTTTTCAAAACAACATGTTGTAAACCTTTATTCTAGGTTTTTTACATGTTTTCAGTATAGAAAATGTTTCATATAAATGAAACTTAAGAGGTAAAAAGCGATGTCTAATAAGAAGTTCGATGTTCTGCTAGTGGGTGCTGGTGCCATGAGCGCCACTTTAGGATCCTTGCTAAGAGAGCTAGATCCTACATTAACTATAGGTATGGTTGAAAGATTAGAACATGTCGCCAATGAGAGCACGGACGGCTGGAACAATGCCGGCACAGGTCATGCGGCCTACTGTGAATTAAATTACACTAGCGAAGACGAAAACGGCGACATAGATATTTCTAAAGCATTGACAATCAATGCTCAATTTGAGGTCTCACTGCAGTTTTGGAGTTACTTAGTTGAGCAGGGCAGATTGCCAAAAGCAAGTGCCTTTATTAATCGTACTCCACATAAAAGCTTTGTATGGGGTCAAAAAAATGTTGATTTCCTGCGCAATAGATACAACAAAATGACGGCACATCATTTATTTGAGGGCATGGAGTTCACTGAAGATGCTCACCTAGTTGAAAATTGGGTGCCTCTGGTTATGCAGGGCCGCGACAAGAACACACCAATCGCTGCCACTAAAGTTGAACACGGCAGCGACATTGACTTTGGTGCCATCGCTAGAGGTATGATTGCAGAGCTGTCTAAACAAGATAATTTTGATTTGATGGTGGGTCATTCTGTAGATGATTTCGTTAAGAATGATGACGCAAGCTGGACAGTGACTCTAGAGCCCAAAGGCAAACCTAAGTATGATGTTGAGGCAAGCTTTGTTTTCCTAGGTGCTGGCGGCGGGGCTTTACCTTTATTACAAAAATCGAAAATATCTGAATGCGAAGGGTACGGTGGTTTTCCTGTGACGGGTCAGTGGTTAGTTTGTACTAATCCGAAGATCGTCAGCCAACATCATGCCAAAGTATATGGCAAAGCGGCAATAGGCGCACCTCCAATGTCGGTTCCACATCTAGACACCAGAAATATTGGTGATACTGAAGCTTTATTATTCGGACCTTTTGCAGGCTTTACCACTAAATTTCTCAAAAAAGGCTCAATAATGGATCTAGTAGGCAGCATAAAAATGGGTAATATTAAGCCTATGTTGTCTGTTGGGATGAACAATATGGATTTAACTAAATATCTTATTAGTGAAGTTTTCCAATCTGATACTGAGAGAATGGACTCATTACGTCAGTTCTACCCACAAGCACAAGACAGTGACTGGTCTCTGGCAAATGCAGGTCAAAGAGTGCAGATTATTAAGAAAAACGCTGAAGGCGAAGGTAAATTAGAATTCGGCACTGAGATAGTCTCAACTGCAGACGGTTCGTTAGCTGCTTTATTGGGGGCATCGCCAGGGGCTTCAACGGCAGTAAATACGATGGTAAATGTGATTGAACGCTGCTTTGCTGAGCGCTTAATCACTGGGAATTGGGAGACTAAGCTAAAGCAAATGATTCCCTCCTATGGAGAATCATTGATAGATGATCCTGAACTTGCCAAGCGGGTGCGAAACTATACTCAAACAACTTTAGGACTCAACTCCTAGTCAAAAAAGCTAGCGACCATTAACATTGGCGCTAGCAATTTTCACAAAATGGCAATAATGGCCACCCTAGTTTATGTCATAAACCTATTTGAGCTAGAATATGTAGATGCTTGCCGATGAGTATAATAGTGATGAAGCTAGGGTTATTAAAAATAGCACTTAATGGTGCTGGTTAAATAACCTGAATGACATGCTCTGAAGCATTTTTTGAGCATGTTACTTTTTGCATGTTAATAAGAAGCTATTTATCGAGCCAAAAACGCCTTTGACGAATACAGGTCGTTTGGTTGCACAGCGAAAATATCCGGCTTATTCGCCGCTTCCCCGACTATCTTTAGATTCTTTATCTGGTACTAAATCAATACCACCTTCATGATAGGGGTGACATTTGATTATCCTGCGTCCCCCTAAACACAAACCCTTTAAAGGTCCATGAACTTCAATAGCCTCTTTAGTGTAACTCGAACAACTCGGATAAAAGCGACAGTTATAGCCCAATAATGGACTAATCAGATATTGATAAAATTTAATCACTAGCAGTAGCAAACCACTGAGTAACTTGTTTAAGTAAGACATAGACAACCCAGAGAGACACTATTCAGCGTTAGTCTACGCTAAACAAAAAAAAACCCTAGAAAAACCAGGGATTTTTAAGTTCAAATGCCAGCTTAATTAATCTTGTTTGTGCAAATGAACGTCCATTTGGGGAAAGGGAATGCTAATACCTGCTTCATCAAAGCGTAATTTCACCTTCTCAGTTGTCTCCCAAAGCACAGCCCAATAATCAGCACTATTGACCCACGGACGGACAATAAAATTAACGCTACTATCAGCTAATTCAGAAACGGCAACAACTGTGCCTGGATCTTTCAGAATACGCTCATCTTCAGCAATGATATCAATAAGAAGTTGTTTGGCTTGACGCAAGTCAGCTTCGTAACCTATGCCGAACACCATATCAACTCTGCGTGTATCTTTAGCGGAGTAGTTGATGATAACCCCACCATAGATAACGCCATTGGGTACAATAACCAAACGATTATCAGCAGTACGCATTTCACTGTTAAAAATCGAAATATTCTCAACCACCCCTGAAACACCGGCCGCTTCAACAAAATCGCCTTCTTTAAAAGGTTTGAAAACAATTAACATCACACCGGCGGCGAAGTTCTTCAACGAGTCTTGTAAAGACAAGCCAATCGCAAGACCTGCAGCACCGACAATAGCAATCAGCGAAGTAGTATCAACACCTAATCTATCAAGGGCAGCGACAATCACAACCAAAAACAAAACAGCATTCAGAATGGCTAATATGAAATTGACTAACATATTATCCATTTTAGAACGGTTTAATACTTTGCGTACTAAACCTATAACCATTTTGATGATAATTTTACCGACAATAAAGATTGCAATTGCAAGAGCAATATTGATTACCCAAGGTAATACGTATTGATCAAAAAACATAATTTCGAACTCTCCATAATAGATGATTTTTTGGTAACTTAGCTTATTCTTTTAAGGAAGCAGCGAACAAGTTAAAAACGTCCCTTAGGATGACTCAGTTTACAGTAAACCTAAGCGATGAATCCCTGTGCCGTAATAGGGGTAAAGGATACGTTATTCACCACATATTCTTTCAAGGATTTACTTTGTATCTATGCACAAGAAAAGATGTGTGGACTGATTGCCACTCCTTAGCTGGACCTTAAGTTGGGTATTATAATCGGTTTAGTAACGCACCAACAACGATTTATTATACATTCAGATAAATAGCCTGTTTTGCAACATACATCTTTACTAAACCCCTACCAAAGCTATAAAATAACAATGGAAGATAGTGTTATTTGCTGCTAATAAAATTCAGTTCTTAACTGGCAATTTCCAGCCACATAACTATTTTTGTATATTCAAATGCACGTACTTATTATAGATAACAATTAATATTCTGCAACTTTTCATGTACCTTGATTTAGTTTCAATATACTCAACATTTATCTGTTGTGATGAGATCCATTGAAAAACAACGAGATGAGATGCAGCAAGAAAGCCAGACTGTCGGGAACTAAATATACAATCACTACTCTTATTTTATTAAATAAATCACGATCAAAAAATTTGCTACTGGCTAGATACTGATCCTTTAATTTCGAGATAAACTTGGAATTATCCTCCAGATAGCTGAACCAACCAAAAAAAGAAATAATAATGAAATATACTTTACTCTTTTTCATCTTCAGCTGCCTTAGTTTTTATACTATTGATAGTCAGGCAATTGAAGCTTATGTATCTGATGATATTTCAATTCATTATAGATCTGGCCCCTCGGCAAAATATAGAATAAAAGGCGCACTGACCAGTGGAGAAGTAGTCTCCATCGTCGATAGCAGCAGTAAATTATTTTATAAAATAAAAACACAACAGGGTAAATTAGGCTGGATTGAGCGAGATCAAGTTTCCAGAGGCCTAAGCGATAAAACAAAAATTGTAATGCTAGAAAACTCACTCTCCGACAGTATTGATTTAGTTAAAAAACAAGCCGATGAAATCCATCGTTTGAAATTATTTCTAAGTATTCAAAAAATTAAAAACGCCGATTATACAAGCCGCCAAGATCTATTGACGTCTCGAATCAGTAGCCTTAATAATGAAATTAACAGCTTAGATGATAGCAACCTTATTCGCTGGATTACGAATGTTGGTATTATTAGCTTATTCGCTATATTTCTGCTTTTTATCACCTCAATTGTCAAAAAAAGTAAACGCTATAATCGAATACTCTAAAGGCCCATACTGGAGCAATTTGTCAATCAGCTAGGAGCCTAGCCGACTGACCCCTAATTGATTTCAAAAAATCAACATTCGCTGTCATGGACACAATATAAGTAAAGAATAAAAGCACCAACCCTGCACTTCAACTTCCACAAAAAAACTGTGTGTTCCGCTAAATTTCATTCAAAAAATTTGATGCAAGTGTTGACACTGAAAATTAACATCTTGCTTAATTATTACTGATCAAATTAGAAGCAAATCACTACAGCCCAGCAAAGACGAGGCTTAGGGACACTCTAAACAAACTGTCTACAATGTTATCCACAACATCTGGGGATAACGAATGCGTCTATCACATCAAACTTCAATATTATATTTATAGTATATTCATTATAATTCAAAGATCTCAGTCAATATTCAGCCTATCAATTTTTACAGCTAGCCATAGTAATTGACTCTAATACCTGAAGATAAGTAAAGCGGTAATAAGTTGACTCATTAAGCCATCTATATAAAGCCTCAAAAAACCAATTGTTACTTGTTCTTAAATGACTTAACGTCTAAAGTGTAGATATCGGTGGAATTCATCAAAAAAGGAGTCAGACAATGTTAACAATACTAACTTTTAGTCTAGTTTTAGCCATTGTAGTATTAGGTCGACATGTTTTCACTCCTAATCCTAAAATGCAGACGATTAAAATCAAGCCACAGCAAAGGTATCCTAAGCGTAAATATTAAGCCTAGTACAGAGTATAAAGAAGCGCATCCTGCGCTTTTTTTATACCTTAAAATCAACGCTCAATAGTGGCTATATTCTCGCCTTATCGAGCCAAATCTTACTCGCTAACCCGCTCGCTCTCTGTGTCGATCTTAGTACTGCTTGTTT
The DNA here is from genome assembly GCA_034111875.1 of Gammaproteobacteria bacterium. Lineage (GTDB taxonomy): Bacteria > Pseudomonadota > Gammaproteobacteria > Pseudomonadales > Balneatricaceae > Rs1. The sequence continues at coordinate 16,733 of JAWUWK010000006.1, read as the reverse complement.
TATTGATCTGATTGTTCCAACATAACTAAAACGCTGTTTAGCGCGCGTAATTGCGGTATATACAAGCTCTCTGTTGACCACTTTTGTCTCTTGACCCAAGATAAACATAACATGGTTAAATTCCGATCCCTGGCTCTTGTGTACTGTCATAGCAAACACCGTCTCATGCTGTGGTAAGCGACTTGGCAGTATGCCTCTCAACTCCCCTGCTTGTTCAAACCAGACTTTAAGTTGCTGAGTCTGGGTGTCTAAACAAGTAACCCCTATATCACCATTATAAAGTCGCATTGCGTTATCATTGCGTGTAATCATAATAGGTCTGCCAGCATACCAACGATTATCCACTTCTTTAAGCTGACTCAATTCAAAATGATGTTCAATCAGTTGATTTATTTTTTCAACACCCCAATTGCCGATCCTCAGAGCACAGAGTACTTGAAATTGACCAAATTTTTTCAATAGTTCTTGAGGCTCTTTCGTAGCCGTCATTGCTTGTATGTAATCTTTGTATGCTTCAAGTATAGACTGCAATATTGTCAGACTTTCTTGATTGATTAATATCCTGCTCAAGTGCTCAATATCTGCATATTGGGTGGTTAGAATCTGCTCTACCTGTCTTGCGTTGCCGAGATTACAGGCTTTGGCTAAAGCGCCAATGCCACTATTCTCAGAGAACCTGTAGCTCTTATGTAAAAAAGCCAATTGATCTGCAAAAGGCAAGCTAGCGGCTTTTGCTTGACTGAAACCGCAGGATTGCTTGAGCTGCTCAGCCTGCTGTTTGGAATAACGTCCCATTTGGGGTGAAGCGCAAATATCACCGAGAACCGATCCCGCTTCTACAGAGGCCAGCTGATCTCTATCACCGATTAGAATGAGCCGCGTTTGATCTGATAATGCATCTACTATGCTGGCCATCATCGGCAAATCTATCATTGAGGCTTCATCTATAATCACTAAATCAGCGAGCAATGGGTTATCTTGGTGGTGTATGAACTTATTACTTGCAGGTCTTGCACCTAATAATCTGTGCAAGGTTTTACCCTGATCGGGAATAAGCTCAAATATTTGGGAAGACAAGGGAAGGTTTTTCTTGGCTGCTGCTATAGATTCAGATAATCTGGCAGCGGCTTTACCTGTCGGTGCCGCTAATTGAATAATGGGATTTCTACCTAGCTGTAATTGACCTTCAATATAAATCGCCAATAACTTAGTAACCGTTGTGGTTTTTCCCGTTCCAGGTCCTCCACTAATGATACTAATAGAATGTTTGGTAGTAATAGCCGCCGCTATTCTCTGCCAATCAAGTGTTTGAGAGCGTGTAAAATACTTATCTAATTGAGCTTTCAAATATGCGTTATCTAAGCCGCTATTGAATTCATTTTTTGACTTTAGCAGGGCATTTGCAACTTTTTCCTCATAGCGCCAGTAACGGTAAAGATAGAGCCTATTGGCCTCTTTTACTAACGGGGTAATTGAAGAGCCATCGCCAATCAATATGCCGTCTACCAGCGGTTCACTCGAAGAGTCTACTAATAATATGTTCTGCAACGCTTGCGCTAATTCACTTGGCCAATGTTCCACTATAGCGCTTAATTGATCAGTATTGATGCAAACATGCCCATCGCCTAACTCGCTACTGACAATCGCGCACAAAAGTAATTGTCTATTACTACTTTGCGGTAATTTCTCGGCGAGCCAACGGCAAAATTTAACATCAATGACTCTTAAACATTGCTGTTTTTCCAACGACGCTAATAAACTAAACAGCAGTGGACGATTGATGGCGCTTTTCTGCTGCTCTACTTCGCTCAAGAGTATTTGCTCAGCGGTCATAAGGCACCTTCGAATAACTGATCGAGAGCTTCTATTAACTGTCTATCGGGCTTAGTAAAGAAAACCCCAGTGTTGGAGCCAACCACCATACCCCTTAAGAATAAATAAAACACACCGCCCACGTGCTTATCATAGTTATAATCAACCAGTCTTGTGCGCAATAGCCTGTGCAGCGCTAGAGTGTAAAGCACATATTGAAAATCATAGCGGTGCTCTATCATCGCTATTTGCATCTTTTGCAGGTGATAATCTTCAAGTTCAGCGCCTAGATAATTTGACTTATAATCCACCACATAATACTCCTCTCCCACGCGCAAAGTTAAATCAATAAACCCTTTAAGCATTCCTGCCACTTTAGCGAACACTAGATTGCCTGCGCGTTGTGCCAGAGGATCAAACTGTCTTAGTAGGCTATTAATTTTACTTTGAGTAATAGTTTTGAAGGGTAACACAAACTCCATTTCAACCAATCGATTACCCGGCGTAATTGAACTCAATGAAAACTGCTTATGTGGGTTATTGGGGTCTAGCTCGACGCGCAGCGATTGATAGACAAAATCCCTTAAACAGATCAACCAATCCGCATCATAGCCTGTCAGGGCCAACCGCTGCTCTAGTACTTGCTGTATTTGATCAGAGTCATTAACTGAAAAGTCGATGTCTTCGTAAACACTGTGTAAGAATGTCCCCGCCACAGCCCCTTTGGCAAAACTGAAAATAGTTTTTTCTCCCACCTGCGCAACAATAGAGTCAACCTCATCTATAACTTCTAAGTCTAATTTGGATTCTCCTAGCAGAGCATTGTTAGATGTATCTGGCACCACAGAGTGTTGGGCGTCTTTTGATAGCGCCGAATAACTTGTCACTCGCCATTCAAAATTTATTTCTCGAATAAAGAGTCTCGCTTCTAAGTTCTTACTGGGAACATCTTCTTTTGTTTCATTGACTGCAAACAAGTCCCCTTGTGATAACCCCATATGCGCCGTGTTGATAATACTTATTTCAGGATTATCAACGGCTAGAAGTTCCAGTGCTTGCGATAGGCCAATATCTCCTGCAAGGTTAAGTTGCTCATTACTATCTGTCCCATTAATCAGTGTTAGCAAATAACCAATCGCCGTTTGATGCCAGACACTTTTATTGCGCAGATTAATATTACCCATGCCGATAAAGCAAGCGTGCACAGAGCGAGTTATCGCCACGTATAACAACCGCAAGTCTTCTGCTAGCTGCTCTTTTTGGATATCGTCCCGGTTGTCTTTGCCGCTTAAATCGAGCACGGTTTGACCGTCCTCTCGGTGAAACAACTTGTTACTTGACTTACGATAGCGGCTGGCAAAAGGGATAAAAACCACATCATATTCAAGTCCTTTAGACTTGTGTATGGTAATAACAGTGACTCTCGATCTATCGCTATCTAAACGCAATTGTTGGTCTTGTACTTGTCCTTCAGGTTGTGCCCGCTTATCTTGCAAAAAGCGAATCAGGGCTTCATTTGATTCCAACTCAACACTCGCCTGCTGTAACAATTCAGCCAAGTGCAAGAAATCAGTTAGCCGTCGCTCCCCTTCATTTTCAGACAACCAGCGCTGCGCTAAACAGCGCTGTTGCAGCATCCTATGCAGCATTGCCAATACACCACTTCGCCACCAAATTTTACGGTAATCAGTAAATTCAGTAACCAACATTTCCCAAGCTATCTCATCTTGATTTAATAAGAACAGTTCCCTGGCGTCCAATTGCAAAATTTCAGTGGCCAATGCCGTGCGCATAAAACGTTCATTACTAGGTTCATTCACCGCTTTGAGAAGATAGACCAACTCTTTTGCAATATTAACGCTATAGACATTCTCGCGATTAGACATGAAAACAGAATCGACCCGTAACTGTGTCAGCGCTTTTTGTATCAGCGCCGCCTCTTTCCTGTCGCGGACTAACACTGCTATATTGGATGCATTCAACGGCTGCTGTTTGATTTCGGCCTGTAACATTAGTTTTTCAATTTGTGCTGCGCCTATAGCAGCAGATTCTATGAGATATTGTTCATTGTTGAGTTCATTATCACTGTACCAAAAATTCAGCGCCGTCACTGGCTTTCCTGACATAGTTAAACTGCCAGCTTTGCCAGAGGATGCCACAGAGTAAAAAGGGATATCTTGCTGATAAATAAAAGCGGCGGGAGAGCGCGCAAATAAATGATTAATCGCACTAATCATGGCTTTTGAAGAACGCCAATTAGTGCCTAATGTATAGTGCTTTGTCACTTGCCTGCGAGCGTGCATATAGGTAAAAACATCAGCGCCACGAAAAGCATAAATCGATTGTTTAGGGTCCCCTATCATCAATAGACCTAATGATTCAGCAGTGTCCAGATCAACTGATTCAGGATCAGTTTGTGTATAGAGTTTGCTGAAAATACGATATTGCGCAGGGTCAGTATCTTGAAATTCATCGATTAAGGCAAAAGGGTACTGTTTGCGAATCGCCGCTATTAAATCACTACCTGAATCCGAATCCAGTGCCGTGGATAACTTATGCAATAAATCATCGAAACTCAACTGTTGGTGTTTTTGCTTTTCTGCCTGCATATTCTTGCGCACCGCGACCAGTGCTCTACAAAAAATAACCGCTTTAAAGTCAATTTTTTGATAACAAAACGCAGCTATTTTCTCAAATACAAGGTGTTTAGGCACGTCATTGGTTTTCGCTTTCTCTTCCAGTTGTGCTTGTGAGAACTTTTCTAGCACTTCAAAAGGAGCAGCGTCCCCAGCGGCAAACGCGACTAATTTAGCATACCAAACAGGTAAGTTACGTTTTGAATAACTTCGCTTATCCACTGAGGAGCCCTGAATCAAGGCCAGTAAATCATCCTCAGGTTCTTGGCTCTCAACCACGACCAATAATGCTTGGCGTAGTTGATCTTGTAATAGACAAAACGCCTGCCAGTTGGGCAGCAAATCAAATGCGCTATAATCCGGCTCAAGCAACATATCTGCAAGTCCAATATAACTGCGAAGTTGGCTAAATAATTTATCGGGGGTTGAGTAGCACTGCAATATTTCATCGGCCAAATCGCTCGGTGCTGAATAAAGCTCACTGCGCCAATAATCCAAAAGCGCTCGCCGTACTATTGCGCTATCGTCTTGAATTAATTCAGCATTGAAACTCGCTGCAGACTCAAAAGCGTGTTGTTTGAGCATCCGCTGACAAAAACCATGAATAGTATAAACCGCCGCTTGGTCCATTTCCGATGCCGCAAATTCTAAATCTAATATCGCTCTTTGATGATTCTGGTGAAGTGATAATAACGCTGCAATAAAAGGATCTTCACTGTGGCCTAATACGAACGCAATACGCGCTTCTTGAATCCTGGAACGAATCCGCTCGCGCAGTTCTTGGGTCGCGGCTTCAGTAAAAGTGACGACTAATATTCGCTCTACTTCTAGTGGTGATTCGCGGCCTAAACCTAACAACAATCTTAAATACAGCGCCGCTAAAGTATAAGTTTTACCCGTTCCTGCACTCGCTTCAATCAGCGCTTGGCCAGTTAACGGTAAGGTTATAGGATCTAACTGTTCAGGCCGGTTAATCACATTCACGCTACTCTTTTCCATCTCTATTAACACTCCTCTGTATCATTGACTAGATACTGAGCCAGTGGTGAAAAAATCTCTTCATTTAAGGCACTTAAACCATGCACAATATCTTGCCATTGAGGAAAAACTCTTTGGATATAGGGGTCATCAAAACGGTTGTAATTTTTTTCAACACTTTGCAAAAATTTTTCATCGTCTTCACTGCTAAACCACTGCCAGCCTAAATCAGCTAGCCATGGCAAGGGCTGCACTAGACCTCGTCGATAAAGACTAAGCAAACTCTCTAAACAGTTTTTAGCGGTGGTTACGGGAACCGGTAGATAATGGAATTGCTCATTGATGGCACGATAATAAGTGGTGTGCTGACAACCATTTGCACAGGCCGCTAAATGTTCGATCCAAGTGCTAATATAACCTCGGCCACTACTTTTAGCAGCAGTGAATTTAACCACTCCCACGTCATAAAGAGGTTCTATCCAACCCCGCAATTGAGTATTTTCTAGTGCTAAGTCAAACGACAATCGACGCATTTTTCCGACCAGCAATGGCAGCACTTTGTGTGCCAAATCCGTCGCGTCATGCAGATTTTTCTGTAAAGATTTGCTCCCCGCCAGACCCACGGGCATAAGACCAGATGATTGCAAATACTGGCCGAATTGTTGAATATTCTTCTCTAACACTGCTTGATTAAGTAATCGATCACGGACAATGTAATTATCTAACCCATTGAGAATAAAGGGTTCCTCATCCTCTACTAAAGCCTCTTCATCAACAAAATTGACTTGTAATCTGTGCTGTAAAAAGTAACGAATGGGATGTTTAAAGAAGGCACATAACTCTGTCAACGCCAACCCATCAAAATCAAACGCTGGTAGTGATTGAATAAAACTAGCCTTAGACTGCTGAACCTTTGCACTAGCGATTGGCAACCATTGTTGAGCATAGCTAAAGAGTGGATTTTTTGGATCAAAATAGCTGCGATGATAAGGCGTTAATGGGTGGTCTGTGGCTAAGTGTTCTAAAAGTTGCCTAGCTTGTTGTTGAATCTGCAAGATATCAGCAGAAATGAGGTTATCTGTCGCTTGCAAACCTTTCTCTGCAAGATAATAACCTTGTTGGGCGTACTCAAGTAATTCGCTCACCAACACTGAAGGTTCTTTGCGCCTATTGTCTGCTAGCGAGCGACCGATATAGCTCATATACAATGTTGACTTAGCAGAGAGCAGTGCTTCTAAAAACAGATAGCGATCATCATCGCGCCTTGAACGATCGCCCTTTCTAGGGTGCTCTACCATTAGATCAAATCCCATCGATGGAACAGACCTAGGGTAGTCTTGGTCATTCATCCCCAGAAGACAAACGACTTTAAATGGAATGGCGCGCATCGGCATTAAGGTACAGAAATTAATTTGCCCTGACAAAAACTTCTGTCCTGAGCGCTCAGCAGATAACGACTGCTGTAAGTAATCGAGTATGATGTCAGCGGGGATATCTTGTTGATAGTGCACTTCGACAATCATCTCTTGGAGTTTTTCCAATGCCCTATGAATAAGCGCTAGGGCAGCAAGATCATTATCGTCCGCCAAATACAGATCACTAAGTAGCTGATTAAAAAACGCAATCCATTGGCTGATACTCGCACTGGCATTAAACTGTTGCTTACAGCGATGCAATAATTCAATAAAGCGGCTCAATTGGCCGAGAGTGGTTGCCTCTAATCCGTGAATTTCACAGTAAGCTGAAATACCTTGCCATGTCTGTTCAATATCACCTAGCGTGTATCCTGCAAACATTCTATCTAAGCCGAACTGCCAGCTATTTTGATCAAAGCCAGGCAGTGAAAGCTCTTGCCTGTTTGACCCATCTAAACCCCATTTAATACCGGATTCAAGTACCCAATGGCGTAATTTTTCAAACTTAATTTCATCTAATTCAAAACGCCTTAGTAAAGAGGGAAAGGATAATATTTCGAGAATATCAGAGGCCGCATAGCGTCCTTTAGAGACATTAAGTAATGCCAGAAAATTGCTAATAATAGGCAACTCTTGCTGAGCATTTCGATCAGATATAGAAAAAGGAAGATAGCGGTTAGACTCTACCTGACCAAACACAGCTTCAACAAAAGGACTGTAAACTGACACATCGGGCATCATAACGATAATATCACGCGGCTGAAGCTGGCTATCTTGCTCTAACATTGAAAGCAGTTGGTCTTGTAAAACTTCAACTTCGCGCATTGCGCTGTGGCATCGATGCAATTGAACCGAACTATCACTACTTGATATAGCTAAGCGTTGCTCGTCACAGGTTAAGGCGCAGAGTTCACCGGCCGCTCTTCTATTGCGCAGCGACAGAATATCTGTTTGAATTGATTTGAGTAAATTAGAATTGTTATCCTCACTAAACAGCTGCACTTCAATCAAATCCATTTGACCTAATAAGTACAGATAATCGCGTCCGAGTTTGCCCATAGAGGATAGCAAAGGGTTCCCCTGATCATACAAATTTAGCGAAGGCTGCTCGATATCAGACCCTTGGCGTGATAACTTACCTAAGTAACGCCTATCGACAATATCACTCCAAAATTGGCGACAGGGATTGTTCACCATTAAGTGGATATCACAACGCTGACCAAGTGCCACTAGAGCCTGCAAATAATTCTCAGGTAGTGCAGAAATACCAAATACAAATATACGCTGCGGTATATCAATTGCATTTGCCCCTTCAATCGCTTGAATAAAAGCATCAAACATATTGGCTCTGTGCCAATGAGGTAAAGACCTTTGGGCTGTATCCGCGACAATAGCGCGCCAGAGAATCGGCTGCCAGCGCTCTTCTTCACTGGCAGGTGCATTAGTATTAGACTCCCACTGGGCGATCCAATCGGGCCGATAAACTAAGTATTGATCAAACAAATCGGCGACTTTCTCACACAGCTGATACAGCCTTAACGGCGCCGTCTCAGCTGTCATATAATGCCCTAAGGCATGAAACTCTACCCTCTCCAAATAGTCAGGTAATAAGCGCATTAAAATCCACGTCATACTCTCTTTAGAATAAGCGGAGCGCTCTGGAACTTCGACCAGTAATTGTGAAAACGTGCGCCAGAGAAAGCTGGCGGGAAGCGGAAATTCGACATTGGCGGCGATGCTTAATCGCTGGGCTAGTTCAAGCTTGAGCCACTGGGCCATACCGGGGCTTTGAACTAGTATCTGCTCAGCGCAAAAAGGATCTGTAATGGGTTGAGCAGAGACCATCTCCACCAACAAATCGCGCAGAACATCTAATGAATTTGAGTGATAAACTTTTAACAAAAACTCACCTGCTTAATAAAAAATCAAGACGATATGGATGGCTGTTGGCTAATACTAATACTCTACGCTAGCCTAGTTGCTTTAGCTGTCATTGACCGCTGGAGATGCCGTTTCGAAACCTTTCGATAAGGTCCAGAAATCTTTGCCCATTTCCACTTTGACTATTCCAGGAAAACGTCTATTGAGATAGACGACAGCATCTTCTAAGGTGTCAATGTCACACAACATAACGCCCCCACGCTCATTTTCTGTACTAAAAATAAAGCTCTTCAACCTATAAAATCCCTTATTATTGAGAGGTAACAGTCTCTAAGTCACGGGCAAAATACTTCACCACAAAGATGGAGACGAGGACGACGAAAATCATCATTAAATTCATATTGACCCAACCGATAGTGGCTTCGAGCCATCCTGAACTTAAGGCTGACAATGTTACCATAGAAAACAATATGAATTCGTTAGCTGCTTGGCTCTTAGCTTTCTCATGCGGTCGGTAGGCGCCAGTCACTATATGGGTTGCGCAGATAAACATGAAATTCCAACCTAGCCCTAACAAGACCAGAGCACTCCAAAAATGCCACATTGATTGACCGTGAAAATTGATCGCGATACAACCTATAATGAAGAGAGAACCCGTTTGGATTAATACCACGGGACCGAAGCGGCGCATCAATTTTGGGGTAATAAAAGAAGGTAAAAACATGCCGAGCACATGCCATTGAATAACCCAGGCAGAATCTTCGAAACTAAAACCGTGCCGGTTCATTGCCAGGGGTGTGGCCGACATAAGTAAGTTCATCACCACATAGCCGATCGTTGCTGAAACCACCGCTAAAATAAAAATCGGTTGTCGAATAATGTCCGCAATAGGTCGTGCAGCTAATGTTTTATTATCACTAGATGCAGTGTCCGGAAATTCGGCCTGGGTTAGCAATAAGAACGCGATAATATTTAAGCCAACAACACCTAAAAATGAGCCCGTAAAGGGATGACCTGTTATCCAATCTTTACTTTCAACGGCGAGGGCAGGTCCCAAAAAGGCAGCGAGAACCCCACCTAGCATGACATAGGAGATAGCTTTACCTTTTTGCTCTGTCGGACAAGAATCCACGGCGGCAAAGCGATATAAAGTGCCAAAACCAATACCGATTCCGAGTAAAAATGAGCCCGCGCAAAAACCGGTAAAATTTTCTTGAAAAAGCGCCAATGCGCAAAGCAAAGCACCCGCTATACCCAACACATTACCTAGATAAAAACCCTTACGCCGGCCCAATTTATGCATAATTAACGAGGCTGGAATAGTCGCTGTCATTAGCCCGACAAATTGCAGTGCCAGCGGAAACGTTATCAAAGCGGCTGTTGGGGCTAAGCTCTGACCAATTAATGCCGCCATCGCAATCAATAAAACATTACCGGTGCCTAGTAATGCTTGGCATAGAGAGAGAATAAAAACTGTTTTATGCATTTTTTTGAGACAACCTTGCTAATAATTAGAGTGATAAAACGGCCAAAATAATGGTTTTTTAATGTCAAAAAATAGGTTATTGAGAACACTGTTCGGATAAAGATACCGATGGAAGCTACAATAAGGAGTTAGCTAATCATTGACTTCAATCAGCAACCTACATTAACGTATTAGAAAGCCTAGCAATTATTATTGATTGTGCATAAAATTGCTAGCAACAAGACGACATTGCTTTATTATTAATTTAGAGCGGTGTTAAAAAATCAAGAAACCAAAAATCCACTGAGAATAGGTGTGATAGCGACTCTTAACTACTCTTTCTATTCCTACGAGAATATTTATGAACTTAAGCAATCTATTAGTTGTATTAGTAGAACCTTCTAATCTTCAAAGATCGATCATTCGCAAGCATTTGGCTAATTTCGAAATAGACGAAGTTGAGGAGTGCCTCTGCGGTCAAGATTCCTTGGATTTCATGGACCATCAGATTCCTGATATTGTCATAAGTGCCATGCATCTGCCTGATATGACGGGCACAGATATTGTCAGCAAAATGCGCGAAGATGATCGTTTACAAAAAACCACTTTTCTACTTATTTCCTCTGAAACCCACTACCGCTTTTTAGAGCCTGTTCGCCAAGCAGGCGCTATAGGCATTTTACCTAAGCCATTTAGTGAAAAAGATCTAGGTAAGGTATTGCACAGTACCTTAGATTATATTGGTGATTATGAAACAGAAGTGACGGATGATGATTTTGAAAACCTCAACGTTCTGATTGTAGATGACAGCAAAGTGTCGCGTTCCTATTTTAAAGTAATATTGAAAAATTTAGGGGTTAAAACACTGGTCGAAGCAGAGGACGGTGCTCAAGCTTTTAGTCTTTTTCAGGAACAACATTTTGACTTAGTTGTGACTGATTACAATATGCCTAACGTCGACGGTAGAGAGCTACTCGAGCTAATTAGACAAGACAAGAACCAACCATCGGTGCCAGTTATGATGGTAACGTCTGAACAAAATAAAGCCTCTTTAGCAGCAATTGAAAGCTCAGGCGTCTCAGCCCTCTTGAAAAAACCACTAACCTATGATGACGTCAAACGAATTATAATCCAACTCGTCTTCGATGATATATAAAACACTGGGCGTTTAACGCCCAACGATCCTCTATATTATGCTATTTTTCTAAGCTACAAGAGATGAATCACAGGTAGCCGATCTAAACCTATATTGAAGTTAAATCGGATGACCTTGTACTTTAAAGCCGTGATTAGTCGCTGTTATGATTACTCAGAAAAAATTTTCACTTTATACTTTGTGACGGATTTCAAAGCATTTGTGAATGCGCGTATTACGCTTAAAGTCCGGATCGATAGTCCTTTGGGTTACCTCTTCAATTTCAAATGTTTGCAGCAGCTCATAATCTAGTTTGAATTTTCGGTAATTATTGGAAAAGATTAACAAACCATCTTTACGCAGTAAACGCATGCAGGCACTTATCATGCGAACATGATCTCTCTGTACATCCATCACATCCAACATACGCTTGGAATTTGAAAAAGTGGGAGGGTCCATGAAAATCAAATCATAGACCGGTTGGCGCTGTTTTTTCAACCATTGCATGCAATCTGCTTGAATGAAATGATGCTGGCTATCATTAAATCCATTCATGGCCATGTTTTTTGCCGCCCAGCTGAGATAAGTAGTCGACATATCAACACTTGTTGTCGACTTAGCACCCCCTATAGCCGCGTGAACAGACGCCGAACTGGTATAGCTAAAAAGGTTGAGGAAATCCTTATTTTCAGATTGTTGCTGTATTTCAAGGCGTATCGGACGATGATCTAAAAACAAACCGGTATCCAAATAATCTTTTAGATTTATTCGAAAGCGGCAACCGTGCTCAGTGACTTCAAAAAACTTACCTAGATGCCCATGTTTTTCATATTGTTGAGTCCCACTTTGACGCTTTCTCTGTTTTAAAACCACCCGTTTAGGATTGATCTTTAGTACTTGCGGAATCGCCGCCATAACATCTTTTATACGCTCAAACACTTTAACTTTATCGATGCTTTTAGGCGGGGCATATTCTTGCACATGCACCCAATCACTATACACATCGATAGCAACAGCATATTCTGGGATATCTGCATCGTAGAGTCTATAAGCGGTGATTTGTTGTTTTTTACGCCATTTAGCCAGTAATTTACTGTTTTTATTAAGTCGATTAGCAAACATCTGTCCCGCTTCAGACAAAGGCTCCGCCTCTGCTAAAGATTGCTCTAATTCAGGCTCATTGCGTTCGGCATAAATATGATAGTTAAATAACTGACTTTCAATAGGCCCATTGTTTAGTTTGTAGGTTTTATCTGGCTTTAGGCCTATTACTTGGCAGAGTTCTGGGTTGCCGGTAAAAACGGAAGCCTTCCAACCCCTAAAATCTTGCTTTAATTTATCGCCGATGGCCCGATACATAAACATTAACGTTGAACTATCACCTAAGCGCTCCCCATAGGGTGGATTAGTGATTAACAAGCCAGGCTCATCACTCGGTGGCAGCATTTTTTCAACATTACCAACTTTATACTCGATTAAATTTAACAGGCCGATATTTTTGCTATTAGCGGCTGCATCATCGAGTACTCTGGCATCAATATCTGAACCCACAAAGCGTATGTCATTTTCCTCTAAACCAATCCTTCTGCGTTCTTCAGCCTCTTTTAATAACGCTTCCCACAGGGAGTTATCATGCTTTTTCCACTGTACAAATCCCCAGTGTTTTTTATCTAAACCAGGCGCAATATCAGCGGCCATCATTGCCGCTTCTATGAGTAACGTACCAGCACCGCAAAGAGGATCATAGACTTGTTTGAACTCACTCTTCATTTTTGGCCAACCAGCGCGCATCAAAAGAGCCGCCGCCAAGTTCTCTTTTAAAGGAGCAGTACCTGCGAAAAGACGATAACCACGCCGATGCAAACTAGAACCTGATAGATCCAGGGATACCGACAACTTACCGCGATAGAGATGTGTGTGAATACGAATATCCGGTGTGTCGCGCTCAATTGTTGGCCGCACGCCAGTCACATCTCTAAACTGATCGACAATAGCATCTTTAACTTTTAACGCGCCGAAATGGGTATTATTGATGGCTTGAGAGCTACCCGTAAAACTAATCGCAAGGCTATTAGTGGGTTCCATATGTTCCAGCCAGTTAATACTTTGAATAGCCGAATACAGCTCGTCTGCACTTTCCGCATTACCAGATAATAGCGGTAGTAATACTCGGTTGGCAACACGCGACCAAAGGCAAGCTTTATACGCATGCTCTATCTCGCCATAAAACTCAACACCGACAGCCATTTGCTTAACATTTTGTGCACCAAAACTAATTAACTCATCTACCAGTAATGGCTCAAAGCCTTTTGGGCAAGTAGCTAAAAACATATTCGACATTCTTTCTTACCTTCTAGTGCCTATTCAATGTGGGCACTGATTAATTTTTAAATTTTATTTACATCAAAATGATATAAATTATTTCATAGTTACTCTGAATAACATGATTATTTTTCAACCATTGATTTCAATCTGCTGGTCACTTTAACATATTGAAATGAAAATAATTATTTTCTACCAGTCAGTAATATGCCTAAACAAGCGTTTTAATTCCTTCCACCGAGGGTTTTTTTTGCTATAACTATAACTGTAGATCTGATTTAACATCTACTTAAGTTAATAATAAGGCCCCACGGCAAACCCAATTGCTTTAGCCTACCTAACATGGCAAAGCGAGTTATTTTTGGTACTTGCCAATAGCAGGAATTACTTCTCACTATAAGTTAAAGTAAACAATACGAGGCAATAATATGAAGAGACAAAAACGCGACAAGTCTTCTATTCTATTTTCCAGAGGATTTAGCGCCGGCTTAACCGGAAAATCCAAAGATATGTGCCCAGTAAATGTAGATGATAAACGCAGCCTCTGGCTCGGTGGTTGGCGCGAAGGTCGCGAGGCACATTGGGATGGCATGGGAGGCGTATCAGCCATTCAGGTGAATCCTGCCCTACATTGATATAAATCAGAGCTGCGGCTTACACAGCAAGCCTCAGCTCCTGATTTGGCATGCTTTTCGCTAGTTAGTCGGTAAGTTTTGAATCGCTCTTACCGACTCAGCGATGAGACTAGGACCTTTGTATATAAAACCGCTATATATTTGCACTAAACTAGCGCCTGCCTCAATTTTTTCAGCAGCATCAAAGCCTTCTGAAATCCCACCAACACCAATAATAGCCACACTCCCCTGAAGTTCACGAGCCAAGGTACGAATAATTCTTATTGATTGATTTCGAATCGGTGCGCCCGAGAGACCACCGGATTCATGTTGCAGTGGCGAATCTTCTACACCCTGTCGGGATAATGTCGTATTGGTGGCAATAACCCCATCTATTTCGTAGGTTTTTAACGAACTAGCGACCATTACCACTTCATCTTCAGTCAAATCAGGTGCTATTTTCACCGCGATAGGCACATACTTATCATGTAGTAAAGCTTGTTTGGCCTGCTCATTTTTTAGCACTTCTAATAAACTATTTAACGCTTCACCAAACTGGAGGGTACGCAGCCCAGGCGTGTTTGGGGAGGATAAATTTAAGGTAATATAAGACGCTCTAGAATAGACTTTACGTAAACAATACAGATAGTCATCATTGGCCTGTTCATTGGGTGTATCTTTATTCTTGCCGATGTTTATTCCCAATATTCCTTTAAACTGCGCTTTATCAATATTTCTTAATAACGCATCAACCCCGTCATTGTTAAAACCCATCCGATTAATGATCGCATTGTGCTCAGGAATTCTAAATATTCTAGGTTTTGTATTACCCATTTGCGCAAGGGGCGTCACAGTCCCCACTTCTAGAAAGCCAAATCCCATACAGGAGAGACCGTCAATAGAGGCACCATTTTTATCCAGCCCAGCAGCTAGACCAACAGGGTTGGGAAATTTAATTCCCATGACTTCCATAGGTGCATACAGTTTTTCCGCACCCAATAACTTAGGCACACCTAGAATAGCCGCAAGATTCATACTTTTTAATGCCAAGTTATGAGAGAACTCAGCATCTAAACCAAACATGAGAGCCCGCGTTATAGGATAAAACATAGAGGGAAGCCATCTGAAAAATTGGCGATAATTATATGTTAAAGTAGCCTAGAGCGATAGCTGTAATTATGAGCACAGAGAACAGCCGGAGGAGGAGTGGCCAAGTTTTATTCGGTGGCCGAAATAAGTCTGCCACTAAACCTTTCGCCCATGTGCTCGAGTGTGGCTATAGGTTGAGTGATATCTTCTTAGAGTTCATTATTATCAATTTACTCTTACCCCCTTGATTAATTTTTATTATCAATTTACTCTGAACCCCAATGATTAATTTATGTAATCAATTATTTATTTTCAATAGGTTACGTGTTTATGGATAGGCACTAATGACTCGGACACTCGAGTTAGCACGCTAACAGATTCATGCGAGGTGAAATATGGCTAAAAAAAATGAAACATTTTTTGAATATAAAGACCCAGACAAAATCAAGGTGGGGAAGGTGCAAAGGATAAAACACTCCTTTACCCAGAAAATTGGATCGGCGTTTAAAAGAAAAGGAAAAGATCAAATTGGATCGATGAGCGCAGAAGACGTGGGGGTAGAAGCCTTAGACAAGTTAGCGTTGGCAGCTGGCGTTACATCTGCCGCTTCGGCGGTTGCGGTCGCCACTGCAGCCTCAGCCGCAACCGCAGCTGGAGCCGCCGCCGGAAGCGCAGCCGCAGCCGGAGCCGGAGCCGGGGCATTTGCAATATCGATGGCGGGGCCGCAAGCGGCGGTGACTCTGACCGTAATCGCCGCCGTCCTGGCCGCCAAAAGCACCTATTCGAATCGAGATGCAGCGCACAAACAACTGTCTCCCTATGTATGGAGCTACATCGACGACATAGCGCCAGTAAAGTGGGAAAAAGGGGAGGAGGAGGTCAACGTGGCTGGCGCAGCGATGTCCCTGATCTCGGACGGACACGCTCAGATAGCAGCCATTAGCAACAAGTTTGATCAGGTCGATAAAGCCTTCGACGCTTGGTGGAAGGAGTATCAGATGGTTAGCAAGTGGCATTATTCATACCTAGGATCACATGAATGCATTGGCTGTATACCCGGGGCGCTTGGGAGTCTGGTTTTGAAGAACGAGAATAAAAGGCTAGACCTTTGGGAAGCTGGGATTGCCAAAAAAGGCGCCGTTCGCGGGTACATGAGACGGTTATCACATATGGCCAACTATCTGCAAGCTGGAGCGGTGTTCAGCAAAGTATTGCAAACGGATGTTAAGAAAGACGCACTGCACCTCGACGACTTCGGAATACACAATCCTACGGTGAAGAGGACACGAAAGCTCCTAGACGAAGTCTCCGTCCGGGTTATTGATGATCTCAAGGCGGCAAAAACGGCTGAGAAAGTTATAATGATGGCTACTTTTGCAAAATCAG
>JAWUWK010000005.1:0-25574 GCA_034111875.1 Gammaproteobacteria bacterium | reverse complement strand
TGCCAATTATCTATACCACTTAATCGACCAAACACAATTCAATACGATAGGCAGACTATTGTCGTAAATTTATCACCCCAGACTCCAAGATCATAAACAGCCCCTTGATGCCTTTTAAGCAACAACTAAAAAGCTGAGGTTTATCTAAAATGCGACTATTGGCTGTCTATGCCAATTATCTATACCACTTAATCGACCAAACCCAATTCAATACGATAGGCAGTATATTTACGTAAATTTATCACCCCAGTATCTAAGATAAGATACTGCCCCTTGATGCCTTGTAAGACACCGCTAATGCGCGAAGTTTTATCTAAATTATGAGAACTAACTTTGCTCGGATAGTGAGTGACAGGGTAGCTAATTTTTTGCACTTGAGCAGCGGGCAATGGCAATATACTTTGCAAGCCGTGCTCAGCACTTAATGCTGCGAGAGATTGTTGGCACTTAGTCATTAGCTCATCGCGCATTTGCTTCAAATCAACCTCAGAAACCTCTCCTTTAAGCATTTTACGCCAATTGGTTTTATCACTGATATGTTCAGCGAAGAGCTTTTCTACTAAACCTGACTGGCGACGAGTCTGCACTTTAAAAATAGCTAATGCTTCCACCGCCCCTTGATCAATCCAGCGAGTAGGTACTTGGTTAGCTCTCGTAATACCGACTTTAATACCCGAAGAGTTTGCCAAGTAGACAATATGTTCATTAAAACACACTGTTTCAGCCCAGGCCTCGTCACGGCAAGTGCCTAAATGAAAGTGGCATCTGTCGGGGCTCATCATGCATAGATCGCACTGAGGCAATTTTTTAAAGCAGGGAAAACAGTATCCTTGACTAAAACTCTTGTTGGTTAAACGACCGCAGTGATTACAGTGAATTTCACCTAAGTTACTCAGATAAATAGATTGACCTATCAACTCATTCATTAATATGGGTTTTTCATCTAATTCTAGGTAATATTTTACATCTGTATGTTCAGCGCTGTCGATCTCGGCGCGCATCTTGTGCATGCTACCGGTAGTTAATACTGTCATATATTTTTGTCAGACCTATTTTTATAATCTTAAATTCAGCAGTCGATTCTAGGATACTAAATATCAATTTAATGTAGCTTTATCACTTGCGCTTCGAGGGGATTTATCCCTTTCATAGTACCGTCTGCTCGGCTTCTATCGATAAAGCCAGTACGTTGATCTTCCGGTAAAGTTTGGTCGTAATGAATAACCGCTCGCAGGCACACTGCTAATTGCTCTGGACTCATCTTTTTGCCATCCGGCCACTTTCCCAACTCTATGCCCTGCTTTATAGCTTGATGCATTGGCGGTGTCATTTTCTCGATTAATTCTTCGTAAGTCATTTTCAAACTCTTAGTTACTTTAGCGAAACAGCGGATTTAAGCTGAACTAATTTTCTTTATCAAGATGATACTAGGCACACAAAGCAGGCCACTAATTAACCCGACAAGATGGGCAGTATTAGCCATATTGCCAAAACCTAATTGACTTAACAGACCGCTATAACCAAGTACCAGCCAGAATATCATAAACATCATCAGCGCATTGGATACCACCGATAGTTTATCTGATCTGAGTTTATCCCAAAGCCATGCATATCCAATAATCGCATAGACAACGCCAGACAAACCACCAAATATTGGCCCAGAAACTATGAATTGGGCGACGTTAGATGCGATCCCTGAAAAGAGTACAATCAACAGCAGCGCTATACTTCTATGCTGCCTTTCAATAACGCTACCAACTATCCAAATCCACAGACTATTAAACACAATATGGGTTAAATTGAAGTGAACAAAAATGGGGCTAATAAAGCGCCATAACTGCATTGATTCAAAGTTATAGTCAATTGAGGTATATTTTAAGCGATTGCCCTCATTCACGAAATCAGTGACAGTTAAATATCGCAGTGCCTCTATGTTCTCACCGAAATCAACCCACAAGCTCAGCCCCGCAGAGCTTAAGAGCAATAAAAACACCACTGGTAACTGCATGATATGCTCTAGTGATGATTTTTTGTCTTTAGAATCCGCCTGTTTGAGCACGCTCAAATCAGCCATCACTTGATCTGATAACTTTCCATGTTGCTGCCAATAGTTAAACATTTCCAATACTCTTTGGGCATTTCGCGGGTCATCCACAACCAGTATTTGGGCCTGCTCAAACAATACCCGATGATTGATTTTTAGCTGCCACAATGCCCGCGTGAAATCTCTGAGATCAACATCGTGAGGAACTTTAAACACCTCTAGCATAAAATTAATCGCCTCTGATAAAAATCAAACTTCGGTACGCACATCGACGCTGACAAATTTATCACTGCGCAGCTCAGATTCAAAGTCATAACGATAGGCCACTAACTTGCCAAATTTAACAGCACTGTAATCTAAACAGGCTATATTTCTGGTGATAGGGGCAGGCTTACCCTCACACCAATAGTGACCTATAAACAAGGTTTTTTCGTGCGGCGGGTAATAATACAAATTTTGTTGCTCTTTTTCAGATAACACTCGGTTGTGCATACTGGCAGGTAATGGATCTGGCTGAAATACAACGTCACTGTATAGCTCTGGATTTTTCATCCAAAATTTGGTTCTAAAAAATTTCCGCACATAGCCATCCCTGCAGGTCATCGTTTCATCGTTTGGAAGCTTTATTTGGGTGCCACGCAGCAATCTATCCATCACTGTCCATTCGAAAGTATCACGCACGGCAGAATGGTAAAGAAACTCAGTATCAATTATATTAGAACCCGTTCTTTCTAGCATTTGGGCAATAATTTCTTTATGCCAACAAGCGTGCACTACTCTAAATTTTTCAAACTCTAAGAAAACCGGTAATTGCATCATCCATAAATAAAAATCTTTTTGATCAGCGGGATAATTAGCCAATTGATTCAGAGTCTCTTGCAAGATCCTTTGATGCCTTGAGGTATGCTCACGAAGGTATGGCATCTGAACAGATTCACCCGAAGTACTATAACTGAGGTAATTATATTCATGATTACCCATCACAATATGCGCACTACCTGCTTCTACCATATCTCGGACTAAGTGCAACGCCTCTCTAATTCGCGGACCTCGATCAATAATATCTCCCAAAAAAACCACTTTTCGGGTCGAGTGGAAATACACACCATTGCGCTTTGAGTAACCTAAACGGGTCAAGAGTAACTTGAGGGCTAATCCACAACCGTGGACGTCACCGATAATATCGTAACCTTTAGCGTTACATTGTTTAATCATCATTATAAGCTCGAGCTCCTAGCGGTAATTCCAGCACTCCAGCCGAGTTTTTCTCGGCAAGTACGATAGAAATTATAACCATGGGGATGAATTAGCGTCAGCTTATAATCATGTTTACTAAGGTGAATCACATCCCCAGGGGCTAAGTTGATACTGACTTGACCATCGCAAGATACGATAGGATAGGTTTCGTTGGCTTCACTGATAATAACCCTTAATTCGCTATTTCCGTCCACCACGATAGGTCTTGAAGATAAGGTATGTGGAAACATTGGCACTAGTACAATAGCATCTAGTTTTGGGTGCATAATGGGACCACCACCGGATAGTGAATAGGCCGTAGACCCTGTCGGGGTAGCCACAATCAAACCATCAGAACGCTGAGTATAGACATAGTTATCTTCTACAAAAAGATCAAACTCGATCATTTTGGTCGCTTTACCTGGATGCAAGACCATGTCATTTAAGGCTTCTGCTTCACCAATAATTTCCTCGCCACGTTTTACCACCACTTTCAGTAAAAACCGTTCCTCTTGAGTATATTTTCCCGCGAGAATTTCACTGAATCTCTCTTCGAATTGGCTAGGTGATATATCGGTTAAGAAGCCCAACTGACCTCTATTCACCCCTAATACCGGCAAATCACATTTTGCCAGTGCCCTAGCAGCACCTAAAAGACTGCCATCGCCACCAACGACTATGACTAGATCACAGATTTCCCCCATATTTTTTTTGGGGCTAGTCACTAGCCCGTGACCCGGCATTAATTCTGCGATGCGTTGGTCTATAATGATATTAAATCCCTGCTCTGATAAAAAGTTGATCATACTCTTTATAGTATCGACCACTTTTTTGCTACCTAGCCTACCAATCAAACCAATATTACGAAATTTATTCATCTAAAAAGCACCTAGGTTAACTAACAGAATCAAGATTATAGAGTAAAAATTAGCACCCAGCTAGCAGGCTCGCTTATGGGTGGATTAAAACTAAAGATTGGGCTTTATCTCATGTTGCACTTCAGACTAGAATCACTGCTGAACACTGCTATTATCAACGTCATTAAAATGTTGTCGCAATAGGCTGCGAACTCTACTCAAAATCGGTACACACTGTTGTGTAACCCCAGTTAATGTCGGGCCTAAAAGGTTTAATGATAACCTCCTCATCTCTAGTCTCTATTATCAATAAATTAACCACGCTGACACCCGCCACCTTGCTTGAGTCATAACAGGTTCGCGGCGTCTGAGCATCCACAACGATGCGTGGTTTTACTCCCGATCTAGAAAAAATTTCATATAAACAGGACATAAACGGACTGACTGTCGATATAGCAACAAAATTTTCACCTTCAATATGTGTTGCATACACTTGCAATAGATCGCCAAGAGCATGGCCTTTAGGTATCACACATTGCCAGTTCTGGCGTCAAAACATGTCTAACTGTAGCCTATCTGCTCTTTAGTCTGCAATGATACTATCCCGAGATCAACCCGTTTAGAGCGGACTAGAGCTAAGGCATCAATTCTAGGTGGGGAATCTAATTCAATCACAATGTTTAGGTACTCGGAGGTAAACTTTGCGACTATTTCGGGTATAAATGCAAAGTGGCATTGCCACTATATGCAAGGTCCCTGCTGTTTATTGGCAATAGCTGCGGCACAGCGCTGATTTCTTTAAGACCAAAAACGTTCTATTAACATTGCGATAAAACAATTGGGCTTGTGGCGTCGCTTTTAAACGATTATATCGACGAATGGAAAGCTTGAATTTGACCTTATACTCTAAATCTACAATTAATCGACTCACCGCTGGCTGGGTAATAAACAATTTTTTAACGGCGGCAGTAGCCGACTCGGTCACCATTATCGCTTGAAATGCCTCTATTTGGCGTAAGTTAAACACCGCGCTGCGCGCTACTTTTTAAACACAACTGATTTTCAAGGGTCGTATAATATTTAGTTATGATTGATGGTATTAATATTATTTGATGTAATACCAGAAACAACAATATACTGTCTGTATTAAAAACCTATAAAGGCTGCCAACATGGACTGGAGTATATTGTTACTCATTACCTTTCTAGCGGCAACGGTACAAGCTGTTATTGGTTTTGGCTTCGGCCTTATCTGTGTCTCCGTATTTCTGATTATGCTAGATTCAGTCGCCGCTATTCAACTGGTGATGATCATCACCCTAGCCATGTCGACTTTGCACTGGACTAGATTAAAAAAACACACCCCTAGGCATACTCTGAAGTGGATAATGGCAGGTTGTTTACTAGGCTTTCCATTTGGTATTTTAATTTACCAATTTACCAACTTAGAGGCAATAAAATTGGCGGTGGCCTTAATTATCATAGCCATCAGTCTTCACAATGGCTGGCAACTGTTCAAATCTGTGTCTATTAGTCTCGACCTTGAGGATTCTGAATGCTCTGTAAAGCCTCATTATCAACAGCAACCACTGCCGCTATTCGGCGTGGGCATAATCTCAGGTTTAATGGCCAGCAGTATAGCAATGCCGGGCCCCAGCGTAATGCTTTATTTAGCCACCACCTCGCTGACAAAAAATCAAATTCGCGCCACCATCATCATTTTCTTTATATTTTCATATTCAGGTGCACTATTACTGCAAACTTTTTTCATTGGTGTTGACCTGACAACTTGGATCACTGCCGCGATGCTAATACCCGTTGCTTTAATCGGTGTTGTGACGGGCGACCATCTAGCGAATAGAATAAATCAACAGCTCTTTAAAGCATTAGTACTCGTTGTTTTACTGCTGACAGCGGTGTTTATGTTAGTCAATTTATAACCGCAATAACCGGGAAAATACTTATGTAAACGGATGATTACCCAAGGGTTGAATTATCGTACACACCCACCCCACTCGAGCACGTGGTCAATTTAAGCGAGCAACTTCAAGGTCCTAAAATCTGGGTAAAAAGAGATGATTGCACTGGATTAGCCATGGGGGGGGATAAAGCACGGCAGCTTGAATACTCCATTGGAGACGCCCTTTCACAAGGCGCGGATACTCTACTTACAACAGGTGCAGTTCAGTCCAATCATGTGCGAATGAGCGTTGCAGCTGCAAGAAAGCTCGGCCTTGAGGTTGAAGTACAATTGGATGATAGAGTCAGTGATAGGCCCTGTGAATACCATGAATCTGGCAACCCATTTTTAATCAAGCTAATGCAAGCCCCTATCCAAAACTATCCAACTGGGAAAGATGAAGCCGACGCAGACGACGCCTTAGAAGTTCGCGCCACACAACTGCGTCAAGCGGGCAAAATCCTTACGTCATCCCCCTATCGCCCGGCCATAAACCCTATGGGGCACTGGGCTATGTGAAATGTGCAGAAGAGCTATTGTGCCAATTACAACAGCGCTCACTTAAGCTCGATGCAATTGTATTAGCCACTGGCAGCGGTACGACACATTCAGGTCTATTACTCGGCTTAAAAGCATTAAACAATCCGATTCCGATTTATGGATTTTGCGTACGCCGTGATAAAGAGTCTCAGGCACAGAGGGTCTATCAGAAAGCTTGTAAGGTTGCTGGCATGATAGGTTATAGAGCTGTTATTAACGCTGAAGATGTCTTGGTTGATGATACAATGCTTTATCCTGGATACGGTCAACTCAATAGTCAGCTGCAGCAAGCGATTGAATTGACGGCGCGCTGCGAAGGTTTATTGCTTAACCCAACGTATACGGGAAAAGCGATGGCAGGACTTATTCAGCTGGTCAGAACAGTCCGATTTACAGCAGAGCAAAACATTCTTTTCTTACATACGGGCGGCACACCCGCCCTCTTTGGATACCCTGAACTTATAAAAGACAGCGAAGCATAGGAGCCTGTCGGACTTAACGCTCATTTACTGCGAAAAATCAATATAGCCTCTGATAAGTTATTCTTTAATACCCATTAGCTTAAAACTTCTGCGACCTTGAACGCCACCCGAATGTAACAGCGCAATACTGTCGCCCGCTGTAAAATAGTCTGCCTGCACTAATTCGTCAAAGCGGCGCCACATTTTCGCAGTATAGATAGGTTCGAGCTCAACATTATGTTCAGATTCAATGCGCTGCATTGCTTCAAGGTGCGCTGTTTTTACTTTGCCATACCCTCCATAGTGCCCCTCTAAGTCTAAGCGCCATTGGCATTTTTCAGAGATAGCGGCTTGCCGCAGTAAAGCTTTTATATCCGCTTCAAGAAAACCGCCACCTTTCAAAACAGGTACGCCTAATATAGAGTAAGTACTACTAGCTGAGCCGATCAGTCCCGCGAGTGTGCCACCCGTGCCACAGGCGGCAACTAAGTGATTTAAGTACGGCAACTGCTGTTCAATTGCAGCCATTAATTCAGCCACACCTTTTAGCGCCAAACGACCAGAACCGCCTTCTGCAATCACCATACTATTAGGGTAAGCTAAAGCCAATTGCTGCAAAAATTCGGGGGATGATTTTTCACGGTATTGACTACGCGTTAAACTCTGTAACGACATCCCCCATGATTTAGCATCTTTAAGGGTTAAGTTATCTTCAGTCCACTCTCCGCGGATAAAACCTAACACAGGAATCTGTAACTGGTTTGCAGCATAAGCTAACGCGTGTATATGATTAGAATAGGCGCCACCAAAACTAATTAGTTGACGAATATTTTTCTGCTTTGCGGCCAGCAATGCATATTTTAGTTTGTACCATTTGTTGCCGCTAATGTGACGATGCACTTGGTCTGCACGCACAAGAGTCACTTTAATATTTTTACGACGATACAGAGGGGATTCTAGTAATTGACAATTCAACTCGATCTGATCAAGAAAATTCATAACATAAACAGGCAAGGGAGAAAAAATAGTGGTGGGAGTGGAGAGGTTCGAACTCCCGACATTCGCCTTGTAAGGGCGACGCTCTCCCAGCTGAGCTACACTCCCACTAATCGACTCAAATTTATTACATCGAGCGCGTTTGATGCAATGACTTTCTGATTATCTGTAATAGACAAAAAACACCATAAACAATAGTAATATAAAGTCTGATTTTATAATCACTAGTTTGATAAATAGTGGCGGAATGGCAGGGACTCGAACCCGCGACCCCCTGCGTGACAGGCAGGTATTCTAACCAACTGAACTACCACTCCGCATGGTAAATCTAAAACTCTTATCTCATAGGCTCTTTAACCCACGAACAGCTCTTTGGGTGACAGAAAGCTATTCTAACCGTTGGTTATTCTGACCAACAGCACTACCATTAAACATGTCACTTCTTTTATAGATAAATGGTGGGAGTGGAGAGGTTCGAACTCCCGACATTCGCCTTGTAAGGGCGACGCTCTCCCAGCTGAGCTACACTCCCACTGACTCTATCTAATAGCCCTATTACTTTTAGCGACACCGAGCATTTTGATGTCACGTATTACCAATATACACTATTAAAGAATAACCCTAAATAGTGGCGGAATGGACGGGACTCGAACCCGCGACCCCCTGCGTGACAGGCAGGTATTCTAACCAACTGAACTACCACTCCACATGGTAAAACTAAAAAGGCTCTTAACCCCCGACCAACTCTCTCAGTGACAAACAGTCATTCTAACCAACTGAAGCACCACTGAACATGGTAAAACTAAAAAGACTCTCAACCGGAGAACAGCTTTATCGGTGACAAACAGTCGTTTTGGCCAACTGCCTTACTTCTGAACATGATAAAACTAGCAAAGTTGCAGATAAATAATTTCAGCTCAAACTTGAGGTGCGAATTCTAATTACTTTCTGAGCGAAGTCAAACCATTATCGCTACTTTTTTAACTTTCTTGATTTTTTGCTCAATATTCGAACAGCTGAGATAAATCAGACTTGAACCCTACCATGATATCGCTATATTAGCGTCGAAATATCCGTTAATTTTTCCTTTAGCCCTTACTATTTTTGCGCTACAATTTTATCATCTAATACTCATTTTTAGTATGATAGCGATATGCATTCAAACAATACGCACTCCCAAACCCCTGAATCAGTCCCTTTAACGCAAGCTTTAGATCATTTTGTAGATAAATGGGTTCAATGGCAAAAGCAATACAGTGATTGTCCGTTAAAAATTCACTATGATAGTCAGTGGCCCTCTTTGTGCTATCAACCAAATATTCAGAGTCGACTACCACTGCAAGAGGGTGAAGACTGTCAATGGCTGCCGGTTAGACAATCCCCTCAAGATATGTTTTCGCGCTTAAACTCAGCACTTGAAATTGAAGTTCACCTAGATATTGTCAATTTTTACTCTAGATTTTGGTCGAACAACTTAGCGGCGACCAGTGAATTTGGTGAATTGGAAATACTGCAAGTATGGAATCAAGATGATATGGAAAGGTTGCGCAGTAATATTTTAGGTCAAGCATTGGATAAACGGCGCCGAAAGCAGGAAATTTCAATTTTCTTTGCCATTACATCTCCAGAAGATGGCATGCTCTGTGTGAATAATGATTCTGGAGAAGTTTGGTTTGAAGTACCAGGTAAAAAACCTGTACGTAAGATTGCAGACTCACTCGCTGAATTTTTACAAAGTTTAACGCCTGCACTTGAAATCTAGACTCGCCAGTCAGTCGCGAAAAATCGGTGCAAAATCTTGGTGTAGTGCAAATTAGAAAATTTCGTGGCCAGCTTATTGGCGATGAGACACCATTAAATGAGACCTTTGCACTAGGACTATCCTGATTCCGTGACTTCAAAATGAATATAGAGTGTTTGATATTAATTTGACAGTGGAATTGAAAAATCTTAGCTTCACCCTTATATTAAATAAGCATTTTCAAAACGATGTATAATTAAGTGCGTGCAGTCGATGCTGCATTGAAGTCACTGATTCGGGACTATGATTTGAGCCTTTAGAATACGGCCTTACATCTAAGCTGGCTGACTAATTTTCCCAGCCAACAGTGAAAGCTAATAATCGACTGATGTGACTTAAGGGCGCATTAGATTCTGCATGCCATTGGTTAAAGGCCTGTTGTGCAGCTGCAAGATCTCTTTTGGAGGTAGGTTTCTTATCGACTATGCCCTGCGCTTTCAAAGCGGCAACAACGTCATCTGTTAATATAAAAGTATCTTTGCCGATCAAACGCAAAAAGTAACCTGCTGAATTACCGCCCAAATGAGAGCCTTGCTTTTTAAGCTCTGCCCAAAGCCCGATGATGTCTTCACTAGGCCACTGACTTACGAAGTGAGCGAAGCTTCCATATTTTTCAATATACTCAGTCACCATATAAGCATTTAAGCGAGTCGATTTAATCTTACCCCAGTGGCGAATTATTTTATCGTTTTGCATCAATTTCTCTAGTTGATCATCACTCATCAGCGCCACTTTATGAGGATTAAAACCAAAAAAAACTTTCTCAAACTCCGGCCATTTTGCATCAACCACAGAATGTTTTATACCCGCTCTAAACACGCGACGCGACAGATTAGACAGTAGATAACTATCACTTAACTCGCGCAACTCATGTTCCGTTCTAACTAAGTCATACCTAGAGATTATCTTGTCTTTGCCTACCCTCTCAAGCACATGATCGTACATCCACTGATAACTTTTCATTTCACCTTTCCAACAGATTTCTTTTGAAGATCTTGAAAATACGCTAAAAACACGGATCTCGACATAAAAACTTTTAAAAGATTAATAAATAACAACCTGCACGGGAACAACCCTGATAAATTTAAAAACAGAGTTACGACTAGCATCGTGCTTTTACACAAGATATAACGTCGATAAAAAGCCATATAACAATAATATGTCTTTCTAAAGCCAATATAAAAGTAAAAAATACTTTAAAAATAAACATAACAGAAATTTATCCTGTTTCATTGAAGAAAAAAAGCACGTACTATGCCGCAATTGTCACTATTTATCTATCTTGGATCAAAGCATGTCTATTATAAAAAAGTCCCGAAAACTCAATAACGTTTGCTACGATATACGAGGCCCTGTATTGCAAGAAGCTAAACGCCTAGAAGATGGCGGGGCGAACATAATCAAACTTAATATTGGCAATCCTGCACCTTTTGGATTTAAAGCCCCGCAAGAAGTCATTCAAGATGTGGTTCGCAATTTGCCTTCTGCTCAAGGTTACTGCGATGCTAAAGGTTTATTTTCTGCACGCAAAGCCATTATGCAAGAGTGCCAAAGAATAGGCATAAACAATGTTGGTCCCGAAGATATTTACATTGGCAATGGTGTTTCCGAATTAATCGTAATGACCATGCAAGGACTGCTCGATAATGGCGATGAGATGCTTATTCCCGCACCTGACTATCCACTTTGGTCTGCTGCAGTGAGCTTAGCCGGCGGCAAAGCAGTGCACTATCAATGTGATGAAGAAAACGAGTGGTATCCGAACATCGATAATATGCGCCAATGCATAACCGAGAATACTAAAGGCATTGTGGTAATCAACCCCAATAACCCGACGGGATCTGTATACCCCGAAGCAATTTTATTAGAGATAATTGCCTTAGCTAATGAATTTGAGCTGTGCCTATTTTCCGATGAAATCTATGACAAAATACTCTATGACGATGCTGCTCACACACCACTAGCCTCACTCACTGATGAGGTGCTGTGCCTTAGCTTTAATGGACTATCTAAAGCCTACAGAGTCGCTGGTTTTCGAACCGGCTGGGTCATTATTAGCGGCAATAAAGACCAAGCTATGGATTACATTGAGGGCCTCGACATGCTGTCTAATATGCGCTTATGTTCTAACGTCCCCTCCCAACATGCCATTCAAACGGCTTTGGGTGGTTTTCAAAGCATTAAACAACTAACCGCACCTGAGGGCCGTTTATACCAGCAGCGAGATATAGCACACAAGCTCCTGACGGCTATCCCAGGCGTTAGCTGCACTAAACCTAAAGGCGCACTCTATCTTTTTGCCAAACTTGACTCCAAAATGTACCCCATCGAGCGCGATGAACATTTTGCACTAGAACTGCTGATCAAACAGCATGTTTTAATTGTTCAAGGAACGGGATTTAACATAAAAGATCATCAGCACTTTCGCCTAGTGATCTTGCCCAGAGAAGATGAACTAAGAGATGCTATCAACCGTATCAGGCTATTTTTAGAAGAATATAGAGCGACACGACAGGCTGCATAACGCCCATCAATAATTCAATCGGCAAACTTTAGCTGAAGAAGAATACAACACCTCTATAGCCAGACTAAAAAGGTGTTAATGTTTACAGATCTACAAGCAGCTTTTGCGAGAACTGCTTTCGCAGGAGGTTAGTCTCTTCTGGCACAGGCCCCAATTAACTGCGTTTGATCGATTTTTTGCGAGTACTAGACTTACTCTTACCGCTGCTTTTTTTACGGGCTGTCGCCGCTGCTCGAGCAATCACTTTACCGCCGGCACTTTTAGGTTTATTTGCCTGGGTATTTGTCGCCGCGGTTTGCGTTTCGCTATTTGCTTTAATATCTATCTGCTTAGATTTTTGGACGTATTTATAACCAATTTTCTTTTCAGCAGCGGGTACCAACTGCCAGTCAGCTGTGCCGATTAAATCATCGCGACCCATATCAGTTAAGACAGTGCGCAATCTATCCCAATTATCCTCATCGTGGTATCGCAGCAAAGCTTTTTGGGTCCGCCTCTGTTCATATTCACGTGGCACGTAAAGCTTCTCACTTTTGTACGTCACTTTTTTCAGAGGATTGCGCCCAGAATGATACATGGCGGTGGCTAAAGACATAGGCGACGGATAAAATGTTTGTACTTGATCTACTCTGAATTTATTTTTTTTCAACCAAAGCGATAAACTCAGCATATCATCATCTTCGCAGCCGGGATGAGCCGCGATAAAATATGGAATCAAGTATTGCTTTTTGCCTGCCTCTTTTGAGTACTTATCAAACATTCGCTTAAATTTGTCATAGGTTCCCATGCCGGGTTTCATCATTTTATTCAGCGTTTTTTCTTCACTGTGCTCAGGGGCTATTTTTAGGTAACCGCCAACATGATGGGTAACTAACTCTTTAACGTATTCTGGGTCCTCAACAGCGAGATCGTAACGCAACCCCGAGGCTATAGCGATCTTATGTACACCGGGGATTTTACGAGCCTCACGATACAATTGCGTCGTTTCACTGTGATCTGTCACTAAATTTTTACAAATCACAGGGTACACACACGATAGCTTACGACAGGACGATTGAATTTCATCACTGACACAGTTCAAGTGATACATATTTGAGGTTGGACCGCCTAAATCAGAGATCATGCCAGTGAAACCTGGTACTTTGTCCCTTATTTCTTCGATTTCTTTAAGCACAGAAGCGCGAGAACGGCTTTGAATCACCCGTCCTTCATGCTCTGTAATCGAGCAAAAGGTACAACCGCCAAAACAACCGCGCATAATATTCACAGAAAACCGTATCATGTCGTAAGCGGGAATTTTCCGACTACCATAAGAGGGATGCGGAATACGCTGATAGGGTAACCCGAACACAGCATCCATCTCTTTTGTAGTTAGTGGAATTGGTGGCGGGTTCGCCCAGATTTCTTTGCTGCCGTGCTTTTGCACTAACACTTTAGCATTGTGCGGGTTCGACTCTAAATGCAAAACACGCGATGCATGGGCGTAAAGCGCCGAGTCTTTTGAGACTTTTTCAAAAGACGGTAAACGGATATACGTCGTATCTTTGTCTAAACGCTGTTTACCTTTAAGCGGCTCGGGAATAATTCGCAGTGGAACGGCGACCACTTCTTCTGCTGATTTAGAGGAGGCGCACTTTTCTTTGTCTTCAATGTATTCATAAGGATTAGGCAAGTTTTCAACATTGCTAGACCAATCAATGCGCGAAGAATCGACCTCAATATAGCCACTAGGTAGCGCATCGCGCAGCACAACAGTGCCGCGAATATCGGTTAAATCTTTTATATCTGTGCCTTCAGCTAACGCATGAGTCACATCGATAATGGCTCTTTCAGCATTGCCATAGAGCAAAATATCCGCGCCAGAATCAATCAGTACCGAGCGTCTTACTTTGTTGCTCCAATAATCATATTGGGCTATTCGCCTCAAACTGGCTTCAATCCCCCCTACTACGATAGGCACATCATGGTATAGTTCTCGACAGCGTTGTGAATAGACAATAACTGCTCTATCTGGTCTTTTACCTTCCGCTCCATCGACCGTATAGGCATCATCATGACGCACTTTTAAATCGGCAGTGTAGCGATTGATCATAGAATCCATA
Source organism: Gammaproteobacteria bacterium (assembly GCA_034111875.1). Lineage (GTDB taxonomy): Bacteria > Pseudomonadota > Gammaproteobacteria > Pseudomonadales > Balneatricaceae > Rs1. The sequence goes on along the minus strand of JAWUWK010000005.1, from coordinate 11,054 downwards.
TTGCCAGCGGTGATACCAAAATATAGATTGGGCTTACCCAACGCATTGAAATCTGCCGGGCTCTGCCAATCAGGCTGCGAAATTATCCCTACCCGAAAGCCTTGGGCCTCTAAGGCACGCCCCATTACCGCCATACCAAAACTTGGATGATCAACATAGGCATCACCTGAGACAATAATCACATCGCAGCTGTCCCAGCCGAGCAACTCCATTTCTTGACGATTAGTTGGTAAAAAATCGGCGGTACCGAAACATTCTGCCCAATGCGGTTTTTTCGCAAAGAGATAATCTGCATTTCTTATCATTAATAGTTACACAATTAATTACAATATTTGATATGCTCTGAGCAAGTTTTACCGATAGCATATTTGACAGAGCGCTATACGCTCCATAAGTTTAAATTTGGTTCATTTAAAAGCGCATTATCTCAGAATATCACTGCTATTCATATCGTTTTACAGAACAATAGCGTGTCAAAAATAAACATTAACCATAGACATGCAACCCCACCACAAGAATCTATCACTATTCACTGTCTTTTCAATCAGCCTATAACGGTTATCCATGCTATTTAAACACTCTTTATTACTCGCCATTATTAGTTTTATTTTCACCCCTTCCGCTAGCTCCGCTGCATCCGTTAATGTATTTGCCGCAGCCTCCATGACTCAACCTATCAGCGAGATAGCGCTAGCGTTCGAAGACCAAACCAACCTCAAGGTTACCTTAGTCTTCGCCGCTTCCTCAACACTCGCCCGACAGATTGCCAGAGGCGCTCCCGCGGATGTGTTCATTAGTGCGAATGATCGATGGTTGCAATATCTCGTCAGCCAAAGAAAAGTCCATGATGACTCTATCACTAACTTAGTCGGTAACCGTTTAGTCATAGCGGCACCTGTTACCAGCGACATTGCCCCTTTTGACTTGTCTAGCAAAATAGACTTAACGCAGATAATACAGAATGGGCGAATAGCCATCGGCAATACAGATCACGTACCTGTGGGCATTTATACCAAGCAGTCATTGGTCAATCTACACTTGTGGCAAAGTGTCAAATCTCACTTAGCTCAAGCAAGCAATACCCGCACAGCGTTGGCTTTTATAGAGAGAAAAGCAGTCCCAATTGGCATCGTTTATAAAACCGATGCGCTGTCTTCTGCTAAAGTAAAAATTATTGCAACTTTCCCCGCATCTAGTCACACCGAGATACAATATCCCTTAGCATTAGTTCATAATACAACAATACCGAAAAAACAGGCTAAGCTGTTTTACGCCTACCTACAATCACCTGTGGCCAGGGAAATTTTTCAGCGATATGGATTTATAACCAAAAAAAATGTTAACTGATTTTGAGATACAAGCCATTGGGCTAAGTTTAAAGGTTGCTTTTAGCTCGGTTACTGTCAGTTTACCTTTTGCAATTGTCACCGCTTGGCTACTCGCAAGATGCCAATTTATAGCCAAACCTTTGGTTGATGCTATCGTCCACTTACCTCTCGTCCTACCACCTGTTGTGATCGGCTATTTACTCTTAATCAGCTTCTCCTCTGGCGGCACTATAGGTATTTTTCTAAAGCAAACGTTGAATATAGACATTAGCTTTAGTTGGCAAGGTGCTGCTCTTGCCAGCGCAATCGTGTCATTCCCGTTAATGGTTAGAGCGATTCGCTTAAGTATTGAAAATGTAGATTATCACCTCGAGCAGGCGGCAAGCACCTTGGGCGCAAATGCTATAAAGGTCTTTTTAACGATTACTTTACCGCTGATCAGTCCCGGAATTTTGAGTGGCGTCATTTTGGCCTTTGCCCGCAGTTTAGGTGAGTTTGGCGCGACGATTACCTTCGTCTCTAACATACCAGAAGTGACCCGGACTATTCCACTGGCCATGTACAGTTTCGTGCAAACCCCGGGAGCCGAATTCCAAGCGTTGCGTTTATGTATTATTGCCACAGGCATCGCTTTCATAGCATTAATAGCTTCTTATGTCCTTGAACAGAAAATGCACCGTTCAATAACTAACAAGGCCAGTGTCAAATGAAAATAAAGCTGCGTAAGTTACTGACTGATTTCTGTTTTGAGCTTGATACGCAAATATCAACTACCGGCATTAGCGTAATATTTGGCCGCTCAGGCGCAGGTAAAACCACCTTAATCAACCTTATTGCAGGAATAGAAAAACCTGATAACGGTCACATAAGCTTTCAGCAGACTTGTTTTTTTGATAGTGATCAAGCGATTAACCTGCCAATACATCAGCGACAAATAGGTTATGTGTTTCAGCAATCTCGATTATTTCCGCACTTTAATGTTGAGAAGAATCTAAAATATGCCTACTCGCCTAAAGAGGATCCTGAAGGACTCTTGTTACAGAGCATTTTCAATTTACTCGATCTGAACGCCTTACTAGGCCGCTACCCAAACGAGTTATCGGGTGGTGAAAAACAGCGCGTCGCTATTGGTAGAGCACTATTGCGCAAACCTAAGCTATTGCTAATGGATGAACCTTTGGCGTCCCTTGATATACCTAAGAAACGCGAATTACTCCCCTACTTAGAAAAGCTTAATAAAGAGTTGCGACTGCCGATTTTATATGTGACTCATTCTCTCGACGAAGTGCTATTTCTCGCAGATGAAATTTTACTGATCGATAAGGGCCAGTTAATCTTGCAGGGGAAAACCGAAACGATCTGGAACCATGATAAGATGCTGCCTTGGTTAAAGACTAGCAACCTCTCGACAATTATGCATACCACTGTTTTCCAGCATCATTGTGATTACCCGTTAACATCACTGGCATTAAATGATCAACAAGTGCTCTGGGTAGCCAAAATAAACCAGCCTGTATCAACCAAACTCCGCATTAGAATTTACGCCAAAGATGTTTCAATCACGCTCAATAAAGCGCCTGCAACTCAAACCAGTATTCGCAACATATTGCGCGTGCGCATCACAGAAATAGTAAAAGAGCAGCAAAAACTCAAACTAAAGCTGGCTCTTGGAGACAACCATTGTTGGGCAGAAATTACTCAGTGGGCACTGCAAGACCTAGAACTTCGAGTAAACCAGCAAGTATACGCACAGATAAAAGGCATCAGTATCAATAACCAAGACTGGGCCATGGCATAAACTATCCTCCTTTAAAACGAGTCAGCGCCAGCGTCTTTGACTGCGACTCGACACCCCCGCCATTTTTACTAATCCCGATCTGGTATGTGCGTGACAAACGGCAATAGCTAAAGCATCCGCCGCATCTTCTTGGGGTAACCCTGGAAGTTTTAACAGATGCGCTATCATGTGCTGAACTTGTGATTTATCTGCGGCCCCTTTGCCTACCACCGCTTGCTTTACCTTTCTCGCGGCATATTCATAAACTTCAAGGGATTGCTGAGTGGCGGCGACGATTGCCGCGCCTCTGGCCTGGCCTAACTTAAGTGCTGAGTCAGCGTTTTTGGCCATAAACACTTGTTCGATTGCAAATTCTTGAGGAGAATACATTTCAATGACTTGGGTCACACCTGAAAAAACCTGATTCAACCTTTCCGCTAAGCAGCCCTCTGGCATTCTAATACAACCACTAGCAATATAGTCGTTCTTGGAGCCGTTAGAATTGATGACACCGTAACCTGTAATACGTGAACCTGGATCTATACCGAGAATAATCATTAGAAAAAAAAGCTTGCATTAATTAACATAGATTCTAGGCACCCGTTTAGTGATCCCCGTAAACAAAGTATAGGCAATAGTATCAGCCGCTTTGGCAATTTCGGCTATAGGCAATATATTTCCCCACAACTCAACTTCTGAGCCAATACGCACATTCGCTAGAGCGGACACATCCACAGTGACCATATCCATTGATACTCGACCGGCAATTTTCGCACGTTGCCCTGCGACAATAACAGGAGCCCCGCTGCCAATATGACGGTCATAACCATCAGCATAACCTATGGCTACAGTGGCAATAGTCGAAGATGTCTGACATTCAAAACTAGCGCCATAACCGACCGTTTGATTTTTAGCAACTTGTCTGAGGGCAATCACTTCGGTTTTGAAACTCATCGCAGGTTTCAATTGTGTTGCAAACTGCTGCGGCACATCGAAAGGAGAGGCACCGTAGAGCATTAAGCCAGATCTAACCCATTGACGATGGCTTGCTGTAATTGCCAAAATGGACGCTGAATTTGCCAGTGAATGCTCTACCTTTAAACCTTTGACGGCAAGGTCAAAAAACGCTATTTGATCTTTAGACATTTTATTATCAAGCTCATCAGCACATGCCATATGCGACATCAAGACAATATTGTCAACATTTTCAGAATTGCTTAATTGATCAAACACGTCGACTATTTCTTGGCAGTTCAAACCTAGTCTATGCATACCAGAATCGAGCTTGGGCCAAACATTAAGAGGTTTGGACAATGTTGCCTGTTTTATCTGCTCTACTTGGAACACACTGTGTACTGCTGTCCAAAAATTATTTTCTGCGATTATGGGTAGTTCGTCTGGGGTAAAAAAACCTTCGAGTAACAAAATGGGCGTTTCAATACCCGCTTCTCTAAGCTCCAACGCCTCTTCAATACAAGCAACACCAAATGCGCTGGCTGTTGGCTCTAACCTTTGAGCAACTTGCACAGCTCCATGACCATAGGCATCCGCTTTAATAATTGCCATTGCTTGGGCTTTAGTTGCCAAAGATTTCGCCAGTTCAAAGTTATACTCAATAGCTGATAAATCTATAATCGCTCGTGCTGCTCTGCCCATATGTTCTAATTCACTATTAATTATCTATTGATTGATAACGACAACAAGACAAGTTTTATGCAACAACCATAATGGCTTCTATCTCAATATCGACAGCTTTGGGTAACGCTTTCACTTCATAAGCCGCTCTTGCAGGGTAAGGTTGAGAGAAATAGCGCGCCATAATCTCATTCACCGCGGCGAAATTACCCAGATCAGCCATCAAAATCGATAGTTTAGCGATATCATCCATAGACCCACCTGCAGCCTCAGCGATGGCTTTTAAGTTCTCGAATACTCTCACGGCTTGCTCTTCAAATCCCCCCTCGACAATTTCCATAGTAACAGGGTCTAACGGAATTTGGCCTGAGATATACACAGTTCCTCCCACTTTTACCGCTTGAGAGTAGGTGCCAATTGCCGCTGGTGCTTGATCTGTTGAAATTATGCTACGATTTGTCATAAATAATGCCTAATAAATAGAACAGATTAAATTCAGATACAAATAGTTCACTGCATCCGTTGTAGGGGATGAAAAATACCTTGCCCTCAACTGTATTTCAATCTATTTCAATAATTATTAAAACTAAGCCCAAAATAATCACTTAGATTGATATAACGCTTTAGTCTCAGCTATTTACATTTCATAATTTATTATACTATGCAATATTGACAAAAACATACTCCCTATAAATACAAAATACCTAGAAATATATATTGTCAAAAGCAGATAAATTAGGTTTAATTGCCGCCAGTTAAACCTTTATGAATAAACTAAATTAACCTTAGGGATGGCCAAAAAAACTGATTTAGTCAGTTTTTCATCTAATCGAAAACCCGCGGTTTTTCTCTGGTTTAAGTTACCAAACATCGACTAATTAAACTTAAAAATCTGAATAAAGATATGCGAAAACTAGATAGAATTGACCGTAACATACTTAGAATATTACAAAACGATGGCCGGATCTCCTACACTGAACTCGCTGACAATGTAGGCCTCTCAACTACCCCATGTATAGAGAGAGTGAGACGTTTAGAAAAAGAGAAGTTCATCGAAGGTTACTACGCTAGGCTAAGCCCTCATGCGTTAGGTTTCGATATGTTAGTGTTCGTCGAAATAGCCTTGTCTTATCAATCTCCCGATGCATTTGAAACGTTCAACGAAGCCGTTAAACTGCTACCTTACATACAAGAGTGCCATCTAGTCTCAGGCGATTCCGACTATTTGTTAAAAGCCCGTATACGAGACATGTCGGAATACCGCGCACTGCTCGGCGAAATGCTGCTAACCTTACCTGGCGTCAAAAATTCAAAGAGCTATATCGTCATGGAAGAGGTAAAAGAAGGCGTTGGCTTGCCAATTAAAGGCTGAACTGGTTGCTAACATTAACCCCTGTAACTCACAGACATTAATATTACTTAGGCATGCTAGTTGCGATCCGACAAGTGTGACCAACGCCTTGGAAGTAATTAAACATTCTCTTTTCTTTCTGTCCTGTTATTTTTTAGGAAATATTCCTATGTATATATCCTAAGTCTTGTAGCAATATAGCCATATGGAGAGTACGAAAGGAATCTATCAAATTTAGGAATCGGAATTCCCATGCTACGCAACGATTCAGTAGTACCGTCAAGGATGACGCTAATAAGGGCTCTGATAAGGATATCATAAGAGCCCTTTTTTTTGCCTGCTACTTTTTAACGCTGCTAATCGCCAACCTCAATAAAACCTGAATCAGTAACTTCACTCCAACATCAAATACAAGTTATTGATTCTACATCAGTTAAAAAAACCACTAACCTACGGGTGAAGCTAATATTTTTAAATTACACTTTAAGACCAATATCATGCACTCTACATCCACTTTGAAATCACGAAATCAGCTGAACTTTTTTCAAAAGATGCCCAGAGAAGTACCCGACTCAGGTAATTAAACCCTCCTAGAAAAGACAGGTTGATAGCTTTGCACTATTACTCCGCTCATTAAGAAGGCATAAAAAAACTCATAATCCTCATTTATAATTATAAACTCAGGTTTTACGCTTGTTTTTGCCTTGTCTTAACTTTTAGCTACACTCGCTACTTCGTGCAAAGGAAATTAGAAAATTTAGTGCTTACAAAATTGGTGATGAAATATTTTTCTAGTTTTCTAGTTTTCTAGGTGCATCAAGAGTTTGTGTAGATTTTCGTGATTCGGCGACCGAATTTAGGGTTATAGCTTTGCCAGTAACTGTTCTAGTTTTATCTGATCGGCAACAAAACCTGCAATCCCGGTTGATAACTTTTCATCAGCCATTTTGTCTATGCTTAATTCTTTCAAAAAAGCCGCTTCATCTGGAGCAGAAACCCTTTTGTCCGACACAGCAGAACCTGCAATTAATTTGCGCTCTAAAGGCTCCATTAGCTGATCTAGCTCACGCATCAGTTGCGGGCTAATAGTCAAACGATCACAACCTGCAAGCGACTGTATTTCAGCAATATTTCTGAAACTGGCACCCATTACAATGGTTTTATAAGCATTAGACTTATAAAAATTATAGATACTCGTCACCGACTGAACACCTGGATCATTTGCACCCTCAAAATCTTTTTCAGGGTAGCTGGCTTTATACCAATCCAAAATTCTTCCAACAAAAGGAGATATCAAATAAACACCAGCATCGGCACAAGCCACTGCTTGCCCAAAACCAAAAAGTAGTGTGAGGTTACAATTAACACCCTCTTTTTCGAGTTGCTTTGCCGCTTGTATTCCCTCCCATGTGGAAGCAGTTTTAATTAAAATTCTATCATTAGTAATACCTGCCGCGTTGTACAAATCAATGATTTGATGCGCGCTATCTAAGGTACCTTGAATATCATATGACAATCTCGCGTCGACTTCTGTTGAAATGCGACCGGGAATGATTTTCAAAATTTGCAAACCAATTAACACCGCTAACTTCTGAGTCATATTGGCTAAAATTTTCGCATCACTGCCACCTTGAGTTGAAGCCCAAGCTTTGGCTTCAACTAACAATGGCGCATAGCTAGCCAACTGACTCGCCTTTAGCAATAATGATGGGTTTGTCGTGGCATCCACGGGCGAAAACTGTTGAATAGCCGTAATATCACCAGTATCGGCAACTACTGTCGTCATTGCTTTTAACTGTTCTAACTGACTTAACATAGACTGTTTATCCTTGATTGAACGCTCAGGTAACTATTACATTGATAACGTTATGCTGAGGTCTCTGATTATAAAAATGCTTCAACTTTTGAATAGGCTTTATGTAACACTTCAATGGTGGCGCCAGGTTTGTAGGCCTCTTCGCTAATTACTCTTCTGAACTGTTTACCACCTCTCATACCATGAAACAAACCTAACATATGTCGTGTAATATAACTCAAAGGCACGCCAATACTCAGCTGTTTCTCGATGTAAGGTAGCATATTTTGAATCACTTGAAACCTTGTTAACGCGGCTGATGTTTCACCATAAAAACGTCGGTCAACGTCTGACAATATGATATAAGGGTTATGATAGGCTTCTCTTCCTATCATAACCCCATCAACATAATCCAAATGTTCTTGTGCTTGAGCTAGGCTTTTAACCCCACCATTAATGATTATTTCAAGCTCAGGGAAAGACTGTTTTAACTTATACACTCTGGCGTGCTGTAATGGCGGAACATCACGGTTTTGCTTAGGGCTAAGTCCCGCCAAAATCGCTTTGCGGGCATGCACAATAAACGTCTTACAGCCGCTCGTTCGCACTGTATCGACAAAATGGTGCAAGAGCTCATCAGAATCTAAATCATCTATGCCCAAGCGATGTTTAACAGTAACCGGAATGTCAACGACATCCTGCATCGCCGCTATGCAATCGGCTACTACTTGAGGATGCCCCATCAAACAAGCACCCATCATATTATTTTGCACCCGGTCACTTGGGCAGCCAACATTTAAATTGACCTCATCGTAACCATAATCTTCGGCCATTTTCGCGCACACTGCTAGATCTTGCACATTACTGCCACCGAGTTGCAACGCGATAGGGTGTTCAGATTGGTTGTAATCCAGATGTCTGTCTTTATCACCAAAAATAAGTGCGCCCGTGGTCACCATTTCAGTATAAAGTAAGGTATTTTTACTCAATGTACGGTGGAAGTGACGACAGTGCCTATCGGTCCAATCCATCATAGGTGCCACCGATATCGCTCTATCTGGCGTATCATACAGCTTACGGGGTTTATCGGTTGTTTTAACTATAGTTTCTGCATTCATATTCTTTACTATTTATTGACATTTATTGACATTCTTGACTACTTGGGGTCACATATGGGTCACATCTTTTCTCGTGACCCCCAAGGTAAACTTATGGCAAGCTACACTATTCAAAAACGAAAGACTGCAAGCGGTGCGTTACGGTATACAACCGTTGTTAGGATCAAGAAACTAAGCAACATAGTATACAGAGAGTCCCGGACTTTTTCCAAGCATTCTACCGCTGTAGCCTGGGGCAAAAGTCGAGTACATGATATTGAGAAAAACGGGGTCACAACCAGTGTCACTAATGTGACCCTTGGCCAATTAATTCAGAAATATCTCGATGACCCACACACCGAAGTAAAGCGGACCAAATTAAATGTTTTAAAGCTCGTTATTGATTGCGATATTGCTAATATTTTAATTACTGAACTTAAATCGCATCACTTAATTGAGCATTGCAAATTAAGAAAAGAAAGCGGTACGGGACCTTCTACTATCAGCCATGATATTAGCTATATAAGAAGCGTCCTAAAACTTGCTAAACCTTTTTGGGGATATGAAGCAGATGATCAATGTGTAATTGATGCCTACCCGCTTTTGCATGAACTTAATTTAATAGGCAAAAGTGAGCGAAGATCTAGGCGCCCAACTTCCATGGAAATCGATCGCCTTAAAGAGGCTTTGGAAAAGAGACAAGGCAAAAAAATGTCCACAATACCTTATCTTGATATATTAGATTTTTCTATTCTGTCATGTATGCGGATTGGCGAAGTGTGTGCAGTCACCTGGGCTGATGTTGATGAGGCTCAAAAAGCGGTGCTTGTACGGAACAGAAAAGATCCTCGAAAACAGTCAGGTAATCACATGCTTGTTCCTTTGCTGGGCGGCTCATGGGAAATACTACAGAAACAGCCGATTAAAGATGACAGGATATTTCCGTACAACCCCAGATCCGTTACCGCTGGATTTCAGCGTGTCAGGAATGAGTTAGGCATAATAGATTTACGTTACCATGATTTAAGAAGAGAAGGTGCTAGTCGTCTTTTTGAGAAAGGCTACACCATTGACGAAGTTGCTCAAGTAACCGGCCATAGAAATATTAATACACTTTGGCAGGTTTACACTGAACTCTTCCCTAGCAGATTACACGATAAGGACGAAAAAAATGAAATTGCTTAAATATACCACCCTCTTGTCTTCAGTCTTGTTTCTTTCTAATTTCGCCTTGGCTGATGGCAACACTACATACCAATCTTTCAACAAAGCCAAAAAAGCTTTAATGAAATCTGTTTATGCTGACGAAGCCAATCGCCAAACAATTTACTGTGATGCCACGTTTGATGATAAAAAGAATGTGATCGCCCCTGCCGGCTTTACTTCTAAAACGCATGTTAAGCGAAGTAAACGAATTGAATTTGAGCACATTGTCCCCGCTCAAAACTTTGGCAAAGCTTTTAGTGAATGGCGCGAAGGACATCCTGAGTGTGACAGTACAAAGGGAAAGGCATTTAAGGGTCGCAGATGCGCAAGCAAGATGAATACTGATTACCGCTATATGCAAGCCGACATGTTTAATCTTTATGCTGCTATAGGCTCAGTTAACGCTCTGAGATCCAACTATAACTTCCAAATGATTACAGGCGAAAAGTCTGACTTTGGTAGTTGTGAAATGATCATAGATAGTAAAAAGGCTCAGCCGCCTGAAATAGCCAGAGGAAGGATTGCTAGAGCCTATTTATAAATGGATCAGGCATATAGCAAATTCACCTTGAGTAGGCAGCAGGCTCGTTTAATGACATCATGGGATAAGCAATATCCTGTGACTGAAAAGGAATGCTCTAGAGCGGAATTAATTGCTAAAGTGCAAGGTAATGTTAATTCTGTCGTTAAGAGCAGATGTGACGAGGGCTAAAGTATGTCACCACTGCACAATATACTCGTCGCCTTTGGCGGCTTATTTAAAGAGAAGAGCTATATATGAGTCAACTATTCAAACATAAAGACTTTTACGGATCTTGCAGCGTAAGTATAGAAGATGAATGCCTGTTTGGAAAAATTGAGTACA
>JAWUWK010000004.1:0-27691 GCA_034111875.1 Gammaproteobacteria bacterium | reverse complement strand
CTGGCATCGTTGCTCATAAGTCAGCTGTTGGTAATGTCTCATTATCGTTACATCTCTTGCCGGAGAAAAAGATAGAAGCTTACCTTCAGCTGGCTTCTCTTTCTACGGGATTAGATGATGCACTTCAGATTTGAATCCAGGTAATTAATTATGGGCATTTCTGAGTTTTTTAGAAAACAGAGGTGTCTTAATATATTTGTTGTTATAGTTCCAATTTTTGACGCCTTTATAAAATATGGAGAAAATAATGGTTGAGTTCATTATTGGTACAATTTTAGTAGTGACACTCTGGTTCTTCTTGGCAATACGCAAGAAAAAATCAATTCGGGCTTTTAATTATCTTGCTCAAGCCGAGGGCTGGTTTGTTCAAGAGGGAATCAAATCCGCCTCTGTGCATTTCACCGCCTATGATGACGCTGAGTTGCTTAAGCATCCGGGAGCGGCAGTGATCGTCGGTACCGGTGATAGATCAGATGGTGCACTGGTAAGCTTTGCGCTTGAGGTGGTAGCGAATGCTGGGGTTGTTGAAGCAGTATATCTTGAGCCTTATGGTATAGCCACGGATCATCGCACAGGATCAAAAAATGCAAAATTGAAGGGAGCTCCTCTCATAGAGGTAATGCAAGAAATGGCCCGTGAACACAGAGAAAAATACAAGCATATCAATCAGAGCGTAGACCCCAACAGTTAATAGTCAGCTTTGATGCGTAAAGTCCTCGAAGGTATTAAGCTCTACCCGAGGAAAAAAGTAAGCCAGTCAATTTTTAAGAGCGCTGCACGGCTGCCAAACTAGGAGTGATTATGATTTTTATTGGTTTTTTACATTTGAGATGTTGCTGACATCAATCATTTCACTCGTGCCTGTGTTGCGAAATAGCCTCTTACCAAAATTTGTATAATTTGTAATTTCGTTCCCTAACCTTTGGCCTACATTAATACACACTAACTTATTATGTCCAATGTTTTTCATGGCATGCGCTTCGCCACCCGCAGGATGGCCAAGAAGATCTTCTGCATTTATTTGATGCCTCCTATCACCTATGTCTCTATAACCCCACCAGAGAAAATTTAGACACATTCCTCTGATAATAGTGGGAATGAAATTCTGTAGCTTCATATCCGGGATCAACTTCAATCATATGAAACTCTAAATTTTTTAGCCGTGCCAAATTCCCAATAGACTTATTTATTCGCCGGGCATTCTTGTTAAGAAAGTGCAACTTAGAGATGTCTTCTATTGCTTCAATTTGCGACTTTTTAATGATCACTGTGGGACACTCCTTGTTAGACTCTCTCCCATAATTCGAAAAGGTAACTGAGTTCTAGTGGCTGGCTTTGCAGTGAATCTTATCCTGCTATCTTTTTTAAATCCAGAGAACGGATTTAGCTGTTAAACTAGCACCGGGATTACCTCTGTTCGTAATATCCCAAGGTTCAATCAACCATGTTTTATATTCATTCTATATAAAAAGGCTTAGGTTCAACTGCGTTGGGGCTACAAACCTAAACCTGATCAAATCGCTATCAAAGATAGCGAGTATTAAGTCTATTGTGTCATCACAGTAAGATTTGGTTTAAAGGTGCTCAATTATCCCTTCCAGCTGATGAGTTCTTGCTGCCCATCTTCAATTTTCCACCAATGATCACCCTCCAAATCCTTTGATTGGTCATCCGACCAACTGGCTTCTATACAGCGAATTTGGGTTTGCATTTGAGCAGCGGCGACCAGTGCGCAGTCTAAGTCTGTATCCCAAAGGGTCGCATTAGTTTTTAACCACAAACTGCTCCAAGCTTTGCCTGACACTTTTTGCTGTAGAGACGCCTCAATCAATTTATTGCCAAACTGTAATTGCAGTTCAATATGATTGTCGCTTTTAAATTGGGTATTTACTGTCTGGCAATGTAACTCGAGCCAATTAAGTATCTGCTGGATAGTCGTGTTTTTAATATAAATTTCTAGATCGGGATGACGTTCATTGGGCATGTAAAATCCAAAATAGTAGAGGGCATTCTATCACGTTATTAGCGTCCTTATTGTACCCGCAGAACGAGTTTTTAAACAGTTGCAAAGTGGATTATTTGAATACTGGGCTCTGGTAGTGCTTGCCGCAAGTTTAGTCTGTCTGCTTACCAAGAATCTGTATCACCCTATATAATTACCTAAAGCGAGTATGAATAGGTACTGAAAATAGTCAGTTTTTTCAGTGCTGATTAGATCATTCTGGTCAGTCAAGTGCTAAAATGTGGCACTTTTTAGAATCTAGGGTCGAATTGATGAATAAAGCTATTTTGGTGGGTGGTTTAGCGGTGATATTAGGTGCAAGTTATGGTTTAGGTGTCGTGGTCACTGGGAATAAAGTAAACGAGCAGTATCAGCGTTATGTTGAGGTCTTGACCGAAAATTACCATGGGGTTGCTAAAGTAACGTCTACTGCCAATGCCTCTTTTCTTTCATCGTCTAACGCGCTATCTCTTGAGTTTTTTGATTTGCCTGAGCCTGTAATGCTATGGGCAGGCGGTAATACCTTTAACTTTAACATTAGTTTCAAGCATGGCTTCCTCTATAGCGACAGTGTCGTGAGCATTGCAAAAGGAGACTTTTTAAAGAAGCTTAAAAGTTATCAAGTCAATGCCGATGTAGAACCTATCGTCATTACCAGTGAGTATCGCTATGACCTTTCCGCTGGTTCAATTCTCGTCAATGGCAATGTTGTCTCGGATGCTTTTAAGGTTAAAGTCGAGCAAGGAGACATAGAGATAGGAAGTTCACAGGGGCCGTTTACAGTTGCTGCAAAAAGTATCATGTTCGACTGGGTTGCCAAGCCTAGTAAATTTGTAAATAAAGACTTGACTGTGGATTTTGGTCGCTTAACCTTAAGCCAGACAGCTGAAGTGGTAAAAGGTGACATATTAACGGCAAAACTAGCCCAGAGCTCTCTGGCCAGTCTATCTATCGATAGTATCGCTGTTCAAGGTTTGAAGGCGCGTATTGATATCGATAAATTACTGTTAGATTTTAAGCAAAATTTAAAGAATGACCGGGTACTTTTGGATATCATCTACAGTGCCTCTTCACTGAAAATCGATGACAGCAATACCCCTATTAAACTTGATAAACCTGAAATTCAGTTAGGTTTTAATCTCGATACTGCAGCACTACTTGGTTTTGTTAAAAGCCTTAAGGAAACGCAACATGCTAACCAAAATCAAGGGCCTAGTCCAGAAACTCTGATACCACTGTTGAGCCAGATTACTCAAAAAGGTGTTTCTTTTAACATAAATAAGTTAGCGGTTAGTGTCAGTGGTGAGACATTGGTGGCCGACGCTAATTTAACCATGGCGCCCTTTTCGATTGAAGAAGTGATGCTTGATATGCAGGGGGTATCGGCTAAAGCGGATTTGGCAGTGACTTTAAAGGTTCCTAAGCAATTCTTAGAGGCCTTTCCAGGTATGGATCCCCAGGAAATGGGTTTCTTTGTGGGTATGGGCTACTTAGTTGATGCCGGAGAAAACTACAGTTTAAACTTAGTCGCAAACAAGGGTAAAGTTAAGCTTAATGGAGAAATAGTGCCTTTTTTTTAATTACTTAACCCGGATAGGGTTTCGCTTTGAGTAATTTTTTAATCCAGATAATTAGTCTATAATGCAAGCAGGCGTTAAAAACTGTATATTTATCGCAACGGTCTTTAACACCTGTTCGTTTTATTTAGAGTCACTAGAAAGTGTTGAATTTTTTGTAACTCCTATGGTTAGTATGCTGTCAATTAGGACGTTTTCTTTTGAGTGGGCTTTTTGATCATAAGACTTTTCGGCTTTTTTTCGGTCGTTTTCTTGACTTTTTTGGTATCTGAGTCAGCATTTTTTGAGTCTAAGCTGGTTTTTTTCTTGGGCTTGGCTCTGCAATAAGCTTTAACAGTCGCGCCATCTTTTCTTTTGTGAGCTTTTATCCAGCCGCAAGCGCTGTTTTTATTACAAGCTATTTGGCCTTCACCTTTGCAGGTTGTGGCAGCCTGAACAGGCGTAATAGCTAATGTTAGCGTTAATAGAAAGGCAATGATTGTTTGCTCTAGTCTTTGATTAATTTTGCTCATGGTACCTCCATAGCGATTGTAGAATATCAGATCATCAATCTCTTAGTGTTAAGTACTGCATTGTTGCTCGGTGACGAATTGCCCAATGTGGGCTATGAAAAAGTATATACAAAGCAGTAAAGTTTAGCGATTCATATTCATTTTAAATTCACTAATAGATTTTCTGCTATGCTGCTCTATTGGTTAATAGGATGATCTCTCATCTGTGATTTTAAACGAGGTTTTTGTGAGCAAGTGTATAATAACTATTTTTAAGTCTATTCCGCTAGGATGTTTTCTGCTTTTCAGCGCTATGGTTAACAGTGCTCAATGGCAAATGCCAATGGCAAATGACGCTCAAAACTTTCAGTCAAAACTGGCCTATAGCTTTATCCAAGAAGTGAAAGTCAACACCGGGAATCGGATTATAATTGAGCCACACCCCGCAGGAAGTTTATTCAAAAGCGAGCAGATATTTGGTGCTGTAAAGAGTAATTTAGTGCCCATTGGGGCGCGATTAATTTCTGCGCTTGATCACGAAAATCCGCTGTTACAATTAGATGCATTGCCTTTCTTGGCCAAAAATTACACTGAAGCGTTCAATTTATACAAAGCGTCTAAAGTAGATTTAGAGGCATTACTTAAAGACAAAGGCGTTAAGTTATTGTATGCCGTGCCCTGGCCCTCTCAAGGTATCTACAGTCGCATAGAAATTCAGCGTTTGAGTGATCTTAAAGACTTAACATTTCGCCCATACAGCCAAGTGACGGCTAATTTGGGTGAGAAACTCGGACTTACGGCCGTTGTAATACCAATAGCTGAAGTGTCTAAAGCAATAAAAACTAAACGCTTAGATGTTTTGTTTGGTTCATCATTAACAGGTATTAAATGGCGATTCGGTAAAGACTTTCCCTACTGGTATGACCTACAAGCTTGGCTTCCCAAGGAAATGGTGGTGGTTAATCTTGAAGTCTGGGGAAAATTGGCAGCAGCAGATCAAAAAGTCATATTAAATGCGGCCTTTACAACAGAAGTATTAGGTTGGAGAACCTCTAAACGCGCATCAGAACAGGCTAAACTTACTTTGCGCCGGTCAGGTTTTAGTGTCGAGTCTTTTGACGGCCAACTGCAGCGTGAAATTGAAGTACTTGGTCTGTCTGTCGTTGAGCATTGGCTACAAAAAGTAGGTGACCGAGGTCGCTATTTGTTGGAGCGTTATGTCTCCTTGAAAACGGGCCAATAACCCCCTAAGGAGTGACCAGATTGCATCAGCTAAACCGTCGCAGCGAATGTTCGTTGTTAGATGACAATTGACTAGGAACCTTTCGTGCTTGGGCTATCCTAAAGAGAAAGCGCTGGGAATATGGCTAAATTCTGATTTTTTACCGTAGATCAGCGTTAAGTCTGACAGGTTGCAAGCTTATCATTTCGTTCTTTCGGAGTATTACAGAGGTAATAGGGTAGTGGAGGCGACGCCATGGAGTACCTTGTTGATAGTTCTATTGTTTCTATTGGCAATGATATTCGCCAATATATCTTGGCTGGCGATTATTTTTCCAAAGAGTCTTTCATAGCTGAGGTTGGCAGTCGTCTGTTGATTTGTATAGCTGTTGCTCAATAGATAAAGAGCTGTCGCTGAGTCTTTTGAATTATTCAGTAACCAACTGGCGGTTTCTAAGTTTCGAGCGGAATTGTAGACCTTCTGTTCATTGATAGAATCTAACATAAAGAATTCGTCTTGGTAATTGTATGCGCTGTGTAAAATTCCGGAGATGCCCGCCATAAACGCAAAAACCCTATCCCCTTGAAAATCTGAGTCAAAAGCCAGAATCAGTGCACTGTTAGCGTATTTGGAGCCGAGTTCATTAAATTGTATCTGTCTTGGATGGCCAAACAGTTGTTTAATTCTTTTGTCTACAGAGACCGTTTTAGGGGCTTTGGCTAGCTGTGTTGGATTGCGTTTATAAAGCTTTTTCATTAGCGTGATAGCGTCCAAGCTGGTTTGGGATAAATGTGCATCTATCACCATATCGAGTTCTGACTTCGCTAAAGATTCAATTCTAAAGTTTTGGACTGTGTCGCTTGAACAGCCAATAAGCAATGTCAAAGTGCAGCAACAGAATAAAAATTTGGTCACAGATGAAATTGTTTCCACTCTGGGCTTTCTCCAAGCATTTGATTAATAGATAATTGGTTAAGGATCTTAGATTACGTTTGCTGTATTTGTGGGTCAAGGTAAGATCATATCTCTAGTATGAAATATACAGCGTTGATAGGGTACTTACAGCCCTTTATTTAATTATTAAGATTTACGATAGGCTTGGAGAAAAGTGTATGACTAAGCAGCACGGAGACTTGACGGCGTTAAGGCGCGAATATTGCGGTAGTGATTTTTCACACGGTGATTTATCTGCATGCCCTATAGCGCAGTTTAGGCTCTGGTTTAAACAGGCGCAAGAGGGAAGGTCAGACGATGCTTCCTCCATGACATTGGCAACCGCAAGTGCCTCTGGAATGCCATCAGCACGCATCGTCTTGCTAAAACACTATGATGTCAATGGCTTTTGTTGGTATACGGATTACGAAAGCCAAAAGGGACGAGAGCTCGCTGAGAACCCTCAGGCAGAGTTGATGTTCTATTGGTATGGTTTAGAAAGGCAAGTTAGAATTCAAGGGGCTGTGCATAAGTTATCTTTAGAACAGGCTGATCAATATTTTTCACAACGTCCTAGAGAAAGTCAAGTGAGTGCCTACGCCAGTTATCAAAGTCAACCTATCTCTTCAAGAGAGGCTCTAAAAGGGGCGGTGGCGCAGTCTAATCAAAAGTATCTTAACCAAGATGTATTAAGGCCTGAGCGTTGGGGTGGCTACTGTTTACTACCTGATAAAATGGAGTTTTGGCAGGGGCGCGAAGGGCGTCTTCACGATAGGTTGGTGTACCAGCGAAACAATCAAGATTGGCTCATACAAAGGTTGCAGCCGTAACAATCAAGCGCAGGGAGTTAACTCTAAGTGTGCTCAGTGAAAAGGAGATTAATATTGCAAAGCATCATTAAAGATAGCCATGAAAATCCAGAGGCTGCGGTTATTTGGCTGCACGGTTTAGGCGCTGATGGCGCTGACTTTGTCAGTGTGCTGCCCTACCTTAATCTGCCGCAGGAACTGAAAATCCGTTTTGTCTTTCCATCGGCGCCAGTGCGCGCGGTAACGATAAATAATGGCATGCAAATGCGCTCTTGGTATGACATAAAGGCGATGTTGCCGAGTCGCGTCACCGATGAGGTCCAGTTGCAAGAATCGGTGGACTCAGTGTCAGACATAATTAAAGGTTTGGTTGAGCAAGGTATCAGTGAATCACGCATTGTGTTGATCGGCTTCTCCCAGGGCGGAGCGGTTGCCTATGATCTAGCGTTGAGCTCTGGTTTAAAGCTGTGTGCGGTTGCTGCCATGTCTACTTACCTGCCCAGGCAATTGACTAAAAGCCAATGCACAGCTGACAAAGCGCTAAGCATATTGACAATTCATGGCGATAGAGATGAAGTCGTGCCCTGTAGTATGGGAGAGAGCGCAGTGCAACATTTATTAGGCTTTGGTTATACACCGCAATGGTCGTGTTTTCCAATGGCGCACGAGGTCTCGCTTGAGTCGCTATCACTTTTAGGTGAGTGGATCACCGCTAATTTGAAGAGTTAAAAAATATGCAAATATCTAAAGAGTTGGTCGTTTCCTTTCATTATTCGTTACTCAATGATAAAGCTGAAGTGATCGAAACTTCAAGGGAGCAAGATGCCATCGTCTACCTGTATGGGCACAATCAGATAGTCCCTGGATTGGAAGAGAGCATGCTGGGTAAGTCTGCTGGGGATAAGTTTCAAGTAAAAGTAAAGGCGGAGCGAGGCTATGGCGCTTGGGACGAGAGTAAAGTCTATGATATTGAGGCCCAAGTATTTTCTCAGATGGCTGACTTGTCAGAAGGTTTAATCTGTCAAGTAACTAACCCAGATGGGCTGGAGGAGCTAGTGACAGTGGTAGAAATTGCCGAAGATATTATCTCTGTTGATGCGAATCATCCTTATGCAGGGCAAGATTTAAAATTTTCTGTTGAAATTGTAGCCGTTAGAAATGCCTCTGAGCGAGAACTGGCCGAGAGTAAAGTAATCCCTCACTGTTAGCCCTAAATTCGGCAGTCGAATCACGAAAGTCGGTGCAAGCTATTGCTGTGCTTTTTCGTGCCTAACTGCCGAGTCTGGGTTCAATCAATCTGAATCAATTACCCATCAAGTGGCTAGCAATTAATCGCCCTTTCAATTACATACTTGTGCTTTTTTATATAAATCATCGCAATACACTGCTAACTCTTGATAGTGCCTATCAGCTCGCTGTGACTGAATAAGCCTACCTGCTCTTGTTTCAGGCAGTATTGGCATTGCCGTGTTCCTGCATGCCGATTTACTTGACTTTTTCGCGCCACTCTAAATCGCCAATATGCACGTTTAGCCATTCGAAACCAATTCTTTTTGCAATGGCTGAAGCGCCATCTAAGCTCTTGAACTCTCTCTCTTGATTGCCTCTTTGTAAGTCTAAGGTCAGCACATTGTCGTCTTTCGTGACGAACTTTAAGGTCCAGCCGCGCGACATAGAGATGGGTATAGCCTGACAAGAATCGAAGACGCTCGCGTTAAATAACAATTTAATTTCTTTTTCTTGCATAGTCTTAAATCCTTTTTGACGTTTCTAAAATGTATAATGATATTGTAACCTAAAATACCGATAATAACAAATTAAATAGTAAAAATTCAAATCAATAAGATGTTGTTTATAAAGAATTTAATATAAAAAATGAGATTATATTTAATAATTAATTAAGACTTTTATTGGCCTAATAAAAAATATTTATTATTAATCAATAAATGTTAGAGATAAATCAATAATATATTATGATAAGTGGTGTGAAATTTTTAATAAGGCAATTAACAATGGGTACAAGCTTGATGAAAAATGCTGAAAGCAGTCGCAAATTATCTTAAAAAAGCTAAACTGCTCAGCTAAATCTATTAGGCAAAATAAAATGCAACAGATGTTAGACTTGCTTACCTCGATACTGGTAACCGTCATGTTATTTTTAAAACTCTGTAAAAATATCAACGTATTAAGAAAGCGTGATGCCTTAGGTGTGTTGCCTTATCACTATTATTATAATAATTCTGAACGGGCATTTTTGTCGGTACTTGAAAAAGCAGTAGGTTCCAATTTTTATGTGATTGGAAAAGTGAAAGCCTTTGAAATTTTGCAGCTGGAAAGAAATTCTACATTGTATTCAAAGATGCTATTGAGAACTTTTGATCAGTATTATTTTGATTATGTCGTTTGTGCTATTAATTCCCACGCCATCGTCTGTGTTGTTGAACTTGAAAAGATAACTAGTCGATGCAAGCAAAGTAATGCTTATTCGCGTATGAACGAGAAGTTGATGCAAGATTTCTGTTGCCGTTCTGAGCTGCCAAGATTAATTGTGTCTGAGCAAAGAGGCTATGATCTGAATGAATTGATTGAGCGGTTTGAAGCAGTGTCTGATAGCCCCAAGTTGCCAGAGACAATCAACGAGGGCTATGTTTTATAGCTAGAGAGAGTTAGTAGTAAGCCTTTAGCGGCTTTCAATTAACTCCCTCTAGATGGCTATTTTTCGAATTTAAGCCGTTACTATAATAATGCGAATAGCTTCGAGTTTGAACTGTAAGCTGCTGGCGTATTTCTGCAATGAGCTCAATGTGTTGCGCTGATATTCAATTTCAGACTGTCGAATATTGGGATTTATCTCTGCAAGTGCCTGCAGACGAGAGAGTTCGTTTTCCATCTGTTGGTTAATGTTTTTGAGGGCTTTGGCTATCATTAAAGGTTGCTGTTGCTTTGCCAATAACTCAGTTTTAGCTATCTGTTGTTCTATTTGGTTTCTGGCATGCTTAATTAAATTCTGGGCGCTTTTGTTGGGCACCCGTTTTGCCAGCGTGTTGATGTTGTCAACATTGATGATTTCTGCCAAGTTATTGTCATTGGAATCCAATAAAATTCGATGCATACCCTGATCAATATAACGATTCAGTTGCAGTGATTTAGGGGCGGCGCAGTGCGGAGTGAAAATAGTCTCTATAAGCAGAGACCCCGCTTGCAATGGTGGCAACTTTATAGTGCAAAACGCCGTATTACCATAGTCGCCGCTGAGTAACATATCGATCGCCCCAGAAACTAATGGGTGCTCCCATGTTAAGAACTGTAAATCATCACGTGACAGCGCGTGGTCTTTATCCCAAGTTAAAGTAATTCCATCATCACTTAGGCCCGGAAAGTGATGGGTCCGCATATGATCACCCGGGTGCAAGGTAAAGCTGTAGGCATCGTACGCTTGAACTTCTACGCCGAAATAATCACAGACTCGTTCAATGTACTTTGCCAGTATTTTAGGCTTACTGGCATCTTCTATCTTGTCTAAAATTTGTCCTGCCGGGACCGCTCTACATGAATTGAGCTCAAGCATTTTGTCGCGACCTTGGTGCAACTGCTCTTCTAATACGTTGCGCTGGATAGCGGTGTCTTTTATCAACTGCTCAATCTCGTCTGTGTCGCGACAATTAAAGCAGTGCAGTAACCGGGCTTTAAAACTGTCAAATAATTGCATGCCGATAGAACAGCTGTGTTCAAATGCGTTACACCCTTGATGATACCATTCGAGTAGCACCTGCTGTGCGCTATTTTCATAGTAGGGGATATGTATCTGGACATTATTTTGTTGACCAATTCTATCGAGTCTACCGATGCGCTGTTCTAATAAATCGGGGTTAAGCGGTAGATCGAAAAGGATTATTTTACTGGCGAACTGAAAGTTTCTGCCTTCACTGCCTATTTCAGAACAGATAAGAATTTGAGCGTTGTCTTCTAAATTCGCAAAATAGGCGGCGGCACGGTCCCGATTTATAAGTGACATACCCTCATGAAAAGAGGCCGATCTGACACCTTCACGTAAGCGCAAATGATCTTCAAGGGCTATTGCTGTTTCACCATTGGCGCAAATGAGTAGAATTTTTTCATAGCGATAAAGCTTTAACCAATCCACTAACCAATCCACCCGCGAATCGTTGTATAACCAATCTGGACCTAAAACTAGTTCGGGCTGAAGTTTCTCTATTGCGCTGACCTCAGCGGCAATGGCATGGTATAAATCAGGCCTCTCCAACGCATGGGTATGTAATTCACGCTTTGGAAAGCCGGTAATAGCGGCGCGAGGGGTGCTAAAAAGTACCCGACCTGTACCGTGCTGGTCTAGTAACTTATCAATAATCTCTACGATTAATAATGAAACTTGATCTCGGTTGCTATCTGTTAATTGCTGCTTGATGTGCAAACATTGTTCAGCAGACAGGTATTCGTCCAACCGTTGATCAAATTGACCAGCTAGCAATTGCTCTGCTGCGTCTAGTTTTAGCAGTAATTCAATGAGATTACTTATGGGGCGGTAGTCTTGTTGTTCAGCTTTAAATTTCTGTAAATCGTAATAGCGATCCGGGTCTAGCAAGCGAAGTCTCGCAAAATGGCTCTCTACACCGAGTTGCTCTGGAGTGGCGGTTAAGAGTAATAGTCCCGCAGTGCGTTGGGCTAAAGTGTCGATTAATTGGTATTCCACACTGATTTGGGTTTCACTCCATTGAAGATGATGGGCTTCGTCGACGATCAGTAGATCCCAGCTGGCCTTCTCAGCCTGTTCAACCCGATGCGGGTTGTCTGTCAAAAAACTCAGGGAGCACAAGATGAGTTGAGAGCTTTCAAACGGGTTAGTGTCCGATATATCATCTGTGATGTCTGCTGATTCGAATAAATCTAAGTCATTCTCAGGTGATATTTCTGCTATGGCATGACAGCGGTTTTCATCCAGAATAGTAAACATAAGATTGAATCGGCGCAGCATCTCAACTAGCCATTGGTGGACAAGTGAATCAGGTACTACAATGAGAATACGTTTCGCGCGATCAGTGATTAGTTGTTGGTGCAAAATTAACCCAGCTTCAACGGTTTTACCAAGACCGACTTCATCCGCCAGTAGGACCCTGGGGGCATGCCTGTTAGCAACTTGATGGGCAATGTAAAATTGGTGAGGTAATGGTTGAACTCTGGGGCCCAATAATCCGCAGACCCCAGACTGTTGATGATTGTGTTGATGGGCTAGCGTGTCTACACGCAGTTTAAAAGATTTTAATTTATCAATTTGGCCGGCAAATAAGCGCTCTTGGGGCTTACTGAAATGCACAAAACTGTCTAATTCAATTTCATCAAGGCTAACGAGTTCACCTGCCCCGTTAGTACATTTGTATACTAGACAGCCCTGATTATCTTCACGCGCCAATATGGTATAAATATCGCCGAGTTGGTCGCCAATCTCTTCACCTACATTATAAATAACCCGGCTAAGAGGTGCGTTGTCCATAGCGTAAGTCCTGCGTTCTGCGACAGCTGGGAAGCTCACTTCAATGCGGCGGTTTTCACTAGTGGCAATAATGCCTAAGCCTAGTTCTGATTCTGTGTTACTAATCCAGCGTTGGCCTGGGATGTATTCATCAATTTTCATGTTGTAGCCTGCGTGTTGCTTTTTGTCAAATGACATTTTTAATTTAGGTTCAGTGAATCTCAACGCTGTATTTAAAGTCGAAAAAGCCGAATCTAAGAGGCTGTGATTGGCATAAAGACCTTTAACCAGCGTATGGAATTCATCAATGCTTATTCTTTTCTGCAATCCATTGCGCCATATATTTCGTACTTTTGTGCTGATGGTGGCGCAACATTGCACCCGTAAAATTTTGCCTACGGCGGACGTTTAACGTCAGTCTCAGCATGTTGAGCGCAGTGTCTAATCTCGCCGTGAGAAGTATTTTATTATAGTGTGTTTGCAATACACGATCAGCTCTATCTGAAGCTTGTTGCCAAGTCTCTTGGGATTTATAAAGTCTGACCGCTGCGTTGGCAATATCTTGGCTGTTGTTTTCAATCTGTCCTGGCCAAGGCAATTCACCATGCATAGCTTCTGAGCCAATTGGAGTAGTAACACTGGGAGTACGGGCTAGCATGGCATCGGTGAATTTTCCTTTAATGCCGGCTCCAAATCTCAAAGGTGATAGGCAGACTTTGGCTTCACTTAGTGCATTAAAAGCATCTTGCGCCCAGCCTTTAATATAAAATCCCTGCTTAGGATTGTGTAAGGCGGTGACTTTTTTTGCAGGGTAAGCACCGTAAATATGCAGTTGTGCAGTAGGTAATTGTTCTCGCACTTTTGGCCACACCGTGTTTTTCAACCAGAGTGTTGAATCCCAATTGGGCGGGTGTCGAAAGTTACCTATAGTGACGAAGTGACTACGCTGTTCAAATGCGCTTGTTTTGCACTGCAATTTAGGGTCTAAATCTAGCATAAAAGGCAAGTGTAAAAGTAACTGATGAGGTATAGCAAAAAGTGTCGTTAGCAAGGTGATTTCAAAACTTGAAATCATTAAACTCAGATCACAGCGATAGATAGAGGCTATCTCTCTCTGGCATATATCTAGTGGCGACATCTTATCAAATAAAGTCGCTAAATCTGTGCAAGTAGCGTCATATTCAAGACCTTTCGCTACCACATTCTTTAACTGTTGCTGTCTTGCTGCTCGCAAGCTGTGTAGGTCTTCAGTGTCTAAAATTGTGATGCAATCAGGACATTGTTGTTCAACTCGCCAGCCAAATTGTTCTTCCATAACAAAGCGATCAAAAAGGACCAGATCAGGCTGCAACTGTTTTATCCATAGGTCAAAGCTTTCGCAGTTTAATTGGATTTTTTTCTCAATTATGCCAAGCGCTGCAAGATTTTCTTTGTGATCAGTGAATAAAGCGGGACTGGCAAAAACAATCTTGTTGGCGCGCTGTTTAAAAAAACACAACAATTGGAGCATTCTTGAGCCGGCGGCTGATGAATTAGGTTCGGGCCAAACAAAACCTATAACAACGATGGTTGAAAAATGAGCTTTAAAATTTTCAGCGTGGGAGTTGTGCATATTTAAAACAGAAGCCAAGCAGTAGATTAAATTTCGAATCTTTTTAATAAAGTAATTTTACTCTAATCACTGCTGTGATTACATAGAATTCAACGACAGATCAATAGAATTAGCGAGCTTATTGGTAGCGCTAACAAAATAGCTGGTGATTAAATCGGCAAAAGGTCAAGAATAAGGTTTATAAATAGCTTATGATATTTTTAACATTTGTAATGTGTTATTAATTGTATATTGTATATTAGATTTGCAGTAGCTAAGCTGATAGGGGAAGTAGATGATAGATTTAGATAACCTTTTTAAACAGATGAGCCAGCGGTTTAATACCCAAGCCGCTAAAGATATAGATGCGATTTTTCAATACAACCTCTCGGGAGAGCAGGCCTTTAGCTGTGAAATTAAAGATTCTAAATGTACTTTTCTAGAAGGTGTTCACTGTTCTGCAGACATCCAATTAGCATTGAATAGCCAACTCTTGTTAGACATTGTTTCTGGTGAAGCTGATGCATTGCAAGCGTTCATGGAAGGCAATATTTTGGCACAGGGCGATGTAACTTTAGCACCAGCCTTAGTGAGCTTGTTCCCCGCGACTAAAATAGCAGACTGTCAATAGCGGTCAGTTGAAGCTCTCTGCGGGAAAACTTGATATTTTATTGCAACTGATAGTTTAAAAGTCTCTGTTAGTGTGGCGAATATAAAACGGTAAATGCATAGTAGAGACTAATATTTACTTGGAGGAGCTAGCTATGAATCAAACGGAGCGTGGATCCTGGATCCCAGATTCACTCAATAATGATAATTTTACATCAGTCTTAGAAGTGTTTGAAAAATCATGTAAAAAATATCCAGATAGAGCGGCATTCAGTAGTTTCGGTCACAGTATTACGTTTGCGGAACTCGATCGCCTAGCCAATGCTTTTGCTTATCACCTGCAAAATCATACTAATTTGCTGGCAGGTGATCGCATCGCCATTCAATTACCAAACATATTACAATATCCAGTCACCCTTTTAGGTGCTATGCGCGCGGGCTTAATAGTGGTCAATACTAACCCACTTTATTCGCCCAGAGAGCTCGAACATCAATTCAATGACGCGCAAGTAAAAGCAATAGTGGTATATGAAGGTGTTGCGCACAACCTCGAAAAAATTATTGGAAAGACCAGCATAGAATATGTTTTCATAACAAATCTTGCGGATTTGCATAATTTTATTCCGCGAAACTTGATCAATACGGTAGTAAAATATGTAAAAAAAATGGTGCCGGCCTTTTCACTCCCTCAGGCTTTGCAATTACGCAGTGTGATTATGGCTAGTATAGGTGAAGTGCCTAACGTTGCTGATACTAAGCTTAGCGATGTGGCTGTCTTGCAATATACCGGCGGGACAACGGGAGTGTCTAAAGGGGTAATGTTGACACAGGCAAATCTAGTGTCAAATATGTTGCAGGCAAAGGAGGTAATTAGTAAAGCGCCTAGTGCTTGGAAGGATGTAGTGATAGCACCGCTGCCGCTCTATCATATCTACGCATTTACGATATCACTGATAGTGATGGAGTCAGGGGGATTGAGCGTATTGATTGCTAACCCTAGAGACTTGCCTAATTTTGTCAGAGAGTTATCGAAATGGAAACCGACGGGTTTTCTTGGTTTAAATACTTTGTTTGTCGCGCTATGCAATCAAAAAGCCTTCCGTGCGCTAGATTTTAGCCAGTTCTGTTTAACTATTTCAGGTGGTATGGCACTCACACATGACTGCGCCGAACTATGGCTAAAGACCACAGGCACTCAAATAATGGAAGGTTACGGGTTAACCGAAACGTCGCCTATTGTGGCCGTAAATCCAGTCAAAGAAATTAAAATCGGCAGCATCGGCTTTCCTGTAAAAGAGACTCAAGTGCGTATTGTTGACGCTAAAGAACAACCAGTGGCAGCAGGTGAAACGGGTGAGTTATGTGTCAAAGGTCCGCAAGTTATGAAAGGTTATTGGCAGCATGAGCAGGCAACTGAATCAGAGTTTACGGCAGATGGTTACTTTAAAACTGGGGATATCGCCGTAGCAGATCCTGAAGGTCGGTTGACCATTGTCGACAGAGCAAAAGATTTGATTATTGTCTCAGGTTTTAATGTATACCCTACCGAAGTAGAAAATGTTGCCTCCTCTCACCCTAAGGTGCTAGAGTGCGCCGCGATTGGTGTTAAGCACGAGTCTGACGGAGAGACTGTGAGGTTGTTTGTTGTCGCGAGTGATCCTAGCATAGATACCGAAGAGTTACGCGATTACTGTAAAAGCGAAATGGCAAATTATAAAGTTCCAAAAGAAGTCGTATTTGTTGAGGAGCTACCTAAATCAAATGTCGGAAAAGTACTGAGAAGACTGTTGAGAGATTAAACTGAGGAATGGTTATTGCAGAATCCTAGTCTTAGTTCAGTTGCTTTAAATTGTTTGAAGTTGTAATTTAGTGCCCGATAATGTCAGCAGCATATCAGTTATTATTAGCCAGCAATCGCCCTCTTTAATGCCTTTAATGATTTGATCCGCTTCGCCACACTGGCGTAAAAGCTGTTCTAGGCATCTACTGTCTTGCTGCATCGCGGCCTGTTTGAAATGTTGCTTCTTTTTGCCCCATATCCGAGATTTTATAGCGATCGATTCGTAATTAAGGCCTTGTTCTAAATCCGTTTTTACATTGTGTAATAGTCTGATTTCACGACTGATAGCCCATAAAACAATACTCGCTTCAACGCCTTCTTGTTTTAAGGTTTGTAAAATTTTCAAGCAGCGTTCGCTCTGGCCAAAAATCACAGCATCGATCAAAGCGAATACATCATAGCGTGAACTGTCTGATACTGCGGCAATAATATCATCTGCGGTTAAGGGGGTCTGGCTTTGCAGAAGTAACAGCTTATCTAATTCTTGTTTCGCGGCGAGTAAATTTCCCTCAATGCGTTCGCATAACATGGCCACAGCTTCATCATTCAATTGAATACTCAGGGCGGCTGCGCGATTTTTTAGCCAAGTGGGGAGTTGTTGGCTTTCAATTGGCCAAATGTCTATGATAGTGCCGGTTTTTTCGATGTCTTTGTACCAAGCAGATCGCTTGGTTGCGGCATCTAGCTTGTCTGCAATAATTAATAAGACATTTTCTGCAGGGGCAAATTTTATATACTCCACGAGTATTTTACCGGCAGCTTTATTTACTTTCTGACTACCTAAACGTATTTCAATGAGTCTTTTTTCAGCAAATAAAGACAGCGCATTCGCACATTCAAGCAAGTATTCCCATTTAAAACCCGTCTCAACATGGAGGACTTCGCGCTCATCAAAAGCGTTTTCCTTTAAGTGCTGGCGAATAAGATCGCCGCACTCTTCGACAATTAATGGCTCGTCACCACTAACTAGATAGACTCGAGCACTGTGTCTCGCTAAATGGTTACTTAATTGCTCGGCTTTGATTTTCATTTAAGACTAAAGCGCGCCGCATACTGCCTTAGTATTTGCTCGGAGAGAGTGCGCCAAAGCTCTTGATTTAAAAAGGCTTCTCTTGAGTTGCTGGCGGCTGCATCATTCGCATCGTATTGGAAAGTACGCTCTGCAAAGCCCTCTAAGTTGCTGGCAATGATTTCTTTATCGCTGTTGATTATGTTGAAATTCAACTCGCCGCGCAAAGTATATTCATCCACTTCAGCGTCCGCATTTAAGGTGGTGGTGATTTTCCTAAAGTCTATGCGCGTAACGATAATTTGGTTATCAGCTTGTTCATCGATACTAAATCTATTTTGTTTAACGATTGATTGAAAGGCTTTTTGTAAAGGGCTATTTTTATCATTCTCGATGACTAGCCAAATAGACTGTGCTTCTAAGGGTACTTCTATATCGCCACGTAAGCTGAAACCACAGCCAACTAAGAAAGTTAAAACGACAGTAATCAGCATTAGTTTGAGATTGATTAAATTCTTTTCGTTGCTCGCCTTTGACATCACTACTCCGAAAACTCGCAAGTTTTTTATATAAACAGTTACTCAGCATAGAGAAACAGACTGCTGACAAGCCACCGGTTTGTTTCTCTATTAAGATTTTATCGTTAACCAACCACAATATTGACGAGTTTATTAGGTACAATAATTTTTTTATAAATGGTTTTTTCTGCTATAAACTTTTGTACATTTTCTAGCGAAAGTGCGGTACGCAGCACAAAATCATCGTCGGCATCTGCCGGCACAGACATTTTTCCTCTGACTTTACCATTAATCGAAATAACCATTTCGACGTTGGTTTGAACTAAAGCTGATTCGTCAACTTCTGGCCATTTAACGTCAATTAGCTCGCTACTGTGCGTTAGTTCGCTCCAAAGTTGCTGTGCGATATGCGGTGTAATTGGCGCGAGTAATAGTACACAAGCTTCTATCGCTTCACGCTTTACAGCCACACCTTGGTTTGAGACATCTTTAAATTTAGAGATGCTGTTGGTCATTTCCATTACAGCGGCTATCGCTGTATTAAACGTCTGCCTGACCTCAATATCATGACTGACTTTTTTAATGGTCTGGTGTACTTTTCGCCTAAAATCGCGCTGCGGATCATTCAGTTCGCTGATATTCAAACTCGCAGTGCTCTCGAGGCTAAGATGATCATGGGTTAGTTTCCACAGGCGCTTAAGAAAGCGCTGCGCTCCTTCCACCGCAGTATCAGACCATTCCAGCGATTGTACTGGAGGTGCCGCAAACATCATAAATAGGCGGACAGTATCCGCGCCGTATTTGTCTATCATCAGTTGGGGATCAATACCATTGTTCTTAGACTTTGACATCTTAGTCACGCCGCCGTGAATAACCGGTTGTCCATCTTGCTTGTGCGTTGCCGAAACGGTTCTGCCTTTATCATCTGTTTCGATATCAACATCGATGGGGGCGAACCAGCTAATACTGGAGTCTTGATTCTCCCGATAATAGGTATCAGCTAGCACCATGCCCTGGCATAAAAGACGCTTGAAAGGCTCATCGGTATCCACCAGTCCCTCATCGCGCATCAATTTATGGAAAAATCGTGAATAAAGTAAGTGCAAAATGGCATGCTCAATACCGCCTACATACTGATCAACGGGTAGCCAATAATTGGCTTTTTCTGGGTCTAACATTGCATTTTCTGTGCCGCGACTGGCATAGCGAGCGTAATACCAGCTGGATTCCATGAACGTATCAAAGGTATCAGTTTCACGCTCAGCATCCATGCCGCAGTTTGGGCATTGTGTCTCAATAAAGCTGCGCATTTTTTTGATAGGAGAGCCGCTGCCATCAAAGTCAACGTCGACTGGTAAAACAACCGGCAGTTGGTCTTCTGGTACAGCAACCGTGCCGCAACTTGGGCAATTGACCACCGGAATAGGTGCACCCCAATAGCGCTGTCTTGAAACGCCCCAATCACGGAGGCGGTAATTAATAGTGGTTTTGCCTTTTCCTAAGCGTTCTAGTTCAGCGGCAATAGCCTTAAAAGCGATCTCAAACTCCAGGTCATTAAAGTCACCAGAATTAATTAATGTGCCTTTGTCAGTATAAGCTTGCTGGCTAATATCTGCGTTTCCTTGGGGATCGCTTGGGCGAATAACTTGCACAATATCAAGCTGATACTTTCTAGCGAATTCCCAGTCACGCTGGTCGTGACCGGGAACGGCCATCACCGCGCCCGAACCGTAGTCCATGAGCACAAAATTTGCCGTCCAAACAGGCACGCTCTTGCCCGTTAAAGGGTGAATAGCATTGAAACCCAGTGACATGCCTTTCTTTTCCATCGTAGCCATATCGGCTTCGGCCACTTTAATGTTTTTGCATTCATCGATAAAGTGTGCGAGAGCAGGATTGTTTTGCGCCGCTTTTAATGCCAGCGGATGTTGCGCGGCAACCGCTAGAAAAGTTACTCCCATCAAAGTATCTGGTCGAGTTGTAAATACTTCAAGTTCAGTATCGGTATCAACTTGGAAACTAAGTTCAACACCGTTTGAGCGACCTATCCAATTTTTTTGCTGAGTGCGTACTTGTTCTGGCCAATCTTCTAGCTGGTCTAAATCATCAACTAATTGATCGGCGTAATCTGTAATTTTCAAAAACCATTGCGGAATTTTTTTGCGTTCAATAAGCGCCCCAGAACGCCAACCTCGACCATCAATCACTTGCTCGTTAGCTAAGACCGTTTGATCAACAGGGTCCCAATTAACTTCAGCCTCTTTTTTATAGACGAGACCTTTTTTCATGAGTTTAGTGAAAAACCACTGCTCCCAGCGATAATACTCTGGATGGCAAGTAGCAAGCTCTCTATCCCAATCGTATCCAAACCCCATGCGCTGTAATTGGCTACGCATATAATCTATATTTTCGAAAGTCCATTTCGCAGGTGGAACATTGTTTTTCATTGCAGCATTTTCAGCTGGTAGACCAAAGGCATCCCACCCCATAGGCTGCAGGACATTTTTACCCTGCATTCTTTGGTAACGAGAAATGACATCACCTATGGTATAATTACGCACGTGTCCCATATGCAATTTCCCACTAGGGTATGGGAACATAGAGAGGCAGTAAAACTTCTCTTTGTTGACATCTTCGTCACACTTGAAGCTGTTGTTATCTTGCCAGTATTGCTGAACTTTAGGTTCTATGGTTTGCGGTTGGTATATTTCGTTCATCTTGAGTACTTTAGAAGCTGATAGACGTTAACCTTAGAGGGTTTCTCTATGGAATATGTCAGGAAAAATTTGTTCCATATCATACCTTAAACACCGTGCCATAAATACTGTCTTAATCGCAAAAATGTATCTTTTGGAGGTTATTATGCAGCCAGATAAAAATACCGATAATAAAACCACGACAAAGGCTGAGACGTCTCTGGCGTTGGCCTATGACCGAATCGTCAGGCGGCTTTCGAAATCTAGCTTTGAAACAGCGGATAGCTCAAGTGCGATATTAAAAAAGATGGTCGACGACGCGATTGAGTTGGAGCAAGCAGCAGAAGAAATGACCAGTGATGAACTGTATTTATTGGCTGAATATGTCTATAGAGATATGCATTTACTTGCTCAATATATACATAATACGGGAGAGGAACTTGCCGCTTGGTTGAATTTTGATTTAAACATACTAGAGCAATCCGCCAAACAACAATTCTTGCATTTGGCAGATCAAACGGTTATTGACAATCTAGTTTTGCAAGAGAAACTCGAATGTTCGTCGGAACAGTATATCAAAGGCGAGATTTCGACAGTAGGGACCTTACGCTGTTTGAATTGTTTAGAGGAGAAACAGCTGCGCAAAACAACCCAAGTTTTGGCTTGCAGTGGTTGTCAAGGGGAGTATTTTGAAAGAGTTTCAAAATAATACAATGCTGATCTTTATTGAGTCTTGTATTAAATAAAAATCATTTTATAGCCAATAGTAATCTTTCTTCTATGTCTTTATGGAGCGTATATGTTCTTTAAAAGTCGCTGCAGTTTAATAGGCCAACGGCCATAAAAATAGCCTAGGCCTGTAAGCTTAGATATTTTTCACCGACCGTAAATGTTAGGATTTCAGCAAATGCTTTCTACCGTAAACGATATTGATATTTAATAGCAGGGAGAACATCATGAAAAAAACCGCATTGCTAACATTGGCTTCGCTCACTGGTTTAGTGACAATTACCACTCAGGTTATCGCTGAGCAGCCGCAGTGGGAACAAGATAAAAGCTATCAGATAACTATATTACACACCAATGATAATCATGGACGCTTCTGGAACAATCGACATGGCGAATACGGAATGGCGGCGCGTAAGACATTAATTGATAGCATTCGTGCAGAAATTGCAAATGCTGGAGGTCAGCTATTGTTACTCTCCGGTGGAGACATTAATACTGGTGTTCCCGAGTCTGACTTGCAAGATGCTGAACCTGATTTCAAAGCAATGGGTTTTATCGGCTATGATGCCATGGCACTGGGTAATCATGAATTTGATAACGAACTTGCGGTTATTCGCAAACAGCAAAAGTGGGTAGACTTCCCTTTCTTGGCCGCCAATATATTCGATGCAACCACTAAGGAACGTTTGTTTAAACCTTATAAAGTGTTTCAAAAAGGTGCGTTACGCATTGGGGTGATGGGCCTGACAACCGAAGATACTAAAAAATTAGGTAACCCAGAGTTTATGGGTAATATTGCCTTTACTAAACCTGTGGATGAAGCCAGAAAAGTGGTATCTGAACTACAGGGAAAAACCGATATTATCATCGCTGCGACACATATGGGACATTATCAAGAGGCTAATTTTGGTATCAATGCACCTGGTGACGTGACTCTTGCTCGCTCCGTGCCCGGTATAGATATGATTATTGGTGGTCACTCCCAAGACCCAGTCTGTGCCGATGCGCAAGGGGCAATCATTGCTAAATACAAAGCGGGTATGGCGTGTATGCCAGATATTCAAAATGGCACTCTGATCATGCAAGCTCATGAATGGGGTAAATATGTTGGGCGTGCCGATCTAGAATTCAAAAATGGCGCGCTAAGCCTAGTCAGCTACCAACTGATACCCGTGAATCTGAAAAAGAAAGTTAAAAACGCCGAGGGGGGAGAAGTTAGAGTGCTGATTGGCGATGCGATTGCCGAAGATCAAACACTCAAAGCGTTTTTGACACCTTACCAAGAGCAAGGTCAAGAAAAATTGCAACAGAAAATCGGTTCAGTCGATGCTAAATTAGAAGGAGATCGAGATAAGGTACGCTTTGAACCGACCAATATGGGCCATCTTATAGCGCTTTCGCAAATGCGTAAAGTAGGGGCTGATTTAGCCGTAATGAATTCAGGAGGAGTACGTGACAGTATTGCTGCCGGAGATATTACTTATAAAGATGTATTAAAAGTTCAACCTTTTAGCAATGTTGTTAGTTTTGTTGAATTAAGCGGCACAGAATTATTAGAATATCTTACGGTAGTGGCGGGTAAGCCTATTGATAGCGGTGCTTTTGCGCAATTCGCGGGTGTGGACTTAGTGATTACTCAAGGTAAGCTTAAAAGTGCGGCTATCAAAGGTCAGGCAATAGACAGAGCCAAAACCTATCGTATGGCAATTAATAGTTATATCGCCTCTGGCGGAGACACTTATCCCGTCGTCAATAAGCATGCAGGATTTATAAACAGTGGTTTTGTCGATGCTGATGTTTTAAAAGAATATATTCAAATCAATTCGCCTTTAAGTGCAGCGGCACATGATAAAGGCAATGTCGTGCGCAATTAAAACTGAAGATAAATGCCTATTATGCATACCTGAACAAGCGAGTAGGCAGGGCTTCAGGCAACAACTGGTCTCTGTTATTACCTTTTTTTTGATCTTAAAAATAGTTGTGGGTCTATTATAATTTGCCTGATTGTATTGTATCTCTGTATTAGAGATATTAATCTATTGTGCTATATTAGTAATTCTAAGATCCGATTTAACTTTTCAAAGCGACTGGCTATCACTTGAAATTATTAAAAGGATGGGGTATGAGCAATCGTTATGTCTAAATTTTCCAACTCTCGAGGCTGTATTTACTGTTGTATTATGCTCAGGTTGAACATCCTCGGTTACAAAAAATGACTGACTTAGATAAGTTTGATAAAGCAATTATTCGCCAACTGCAGAAAAATTCTCGTATTAGTGTGACACAGCTTGCAACTATTGTTGGACTTTCAAAAACACCTTGTAAAATTCGCATGGACAGGCTTGAACAGCAAGGCTATATCTTGGGTTTTAGTATTTTAGTTGATAGGGCAA
Source organism: Gammaproteobacteria bacterium (assembly GCA_034111875.1). GTDB lineage: Bacteria > Pseudomonadota > Gammaproteobacteria > Pseudomonadales > Balneatricaceae > Rs1. The sequence goes on along the minus strand of JAWUWK010000004.1, from coordinate 3,784 downwards.
AATTAGGTGAATCTCATGTTGCGTTTGTCCAAGTAACGTTAAGTGATACAAAAACTAAAGCCTTAAACGCATTTAATACGGCGGTAAAGTTGATTCCCGAAGTTGAGCAGTGTCACATGATTGCCGCCAATTTTGACTATTTATTAAAAGTGCGGACAGCGGATATGCAAAGCTACCGCAAGTTTTTGGGCGAGACTTTATCAAATTTACCTTTTGTATTGCAAAGTAGCACATTTGTGGTGATAGAAGATGTCAAAGATCGCTAGGAAATATTAGGCTTTATAGCACATTTTATGGTTTAAACGTTAACCTTTAGAATTTTAAAATGTTATGCTATAACTTAACAATGGTGAATCGAATTATTTAGTTTAATCATCAAAATAGAAATAGAAATAGAAATAGAAATAGAAATAGAAATAGAAATAGAAATAGAAATAGAAATAGAAATAGAAATAGAAATAGAAATAGAAATAGAATTTCGGCTATTTTCTAAAAACCGCAGGGATATGTAAATAACTCACCGGTATGCTGTTCTACATGCTCAGGTTATTGACGAAGATAGCTTAGGCTTAGTTTTTCAGTTTGATTGGCGTTACTATTACGGGGCTAATTGATGTTTAAGCTTAATTGGTTTTATACGCTAAAGTCGCTTGTGTTAGATACTATATTCCCTAAATAATTTTATACATCTAAAGGAAATTTGAATGGAAAACCTAATTGAATTGTTAATTAATTTAGCTTTGTCTTGGCAATTTGTCGTGTTAGTTTTAGTCTTCGTCGTATTGAAGTCTACAATCATCTTCGTACCTCAAAACCGTGTCTATGTCATAGAAAGATTCGGTAAGTTTCAATCCAGTAGAGTCGCAGGATTGAATTTTTTAATGCCCTTTATCGATAAGATATCCGCTAATAGATCACTAAAAGAACAGGCAGTAGACGTTCCAAGCCAAGGTGCTATTACCCGTGACAACATTACCTTATCTGTTGATGGAGTATTGTACTTTAGAGTGATAGACCCCTATAAAGCAACTTATGGTGTAGAAGATTACATTTTTGCGGTAGTGCAGTTGGCGCAGACAACTATGCGATCTGAACTAGGCAAAATGGAATTAGACAAGACTTTTGAAGAGAGAGATAAACTGAACCTCAATATTGTTGAAGCAATTAATATGGCGTCAGATCCTTGGGGTGTTCAAGTTCTGCGTTATGAAATTAAGGATATAGTGCCACCTGCAACTATTATGGAAGCAATGGAAGCGCAAATGAAAGCGGAGCGAGTAAAGCGTGCTCAAATATTAGAGTCTGAAGGTGATAGACAAGCTGCGATTAACGTCGCTGAAGGGCGAAAGCAGTCTCAAGTCTTGGCCGCAGAAGCTGACAAAGCTGAGCAAGTACTTCGGGCTGAAGGTGAAGCTAAGGCGATAGTCGCAGTGGCGTCGGCAAAAGCTGAAGCTTTAATTACCATTGGTAATGCGGCGAAAACTGAAGAGGGCCAAAAAGCTATCCAGTTAGATTTAGCCTCAATGGCGATCGATGCCAAAGCGGCTATCGCAAAAGAGTCGACAGTGGTTCTATTACCTGATGCTTCGACAGACGCGTCTAGTGTTGTAGCACAAGCCATGACCATCATAAATACGCTTAACAAGGGGGCTTAATGGCACTATTTACAGAAAATATGGCTGAGGTTCTACTAATAACAGGGCTTTCATTACTGGTGATCGAAGTGTTAGTACTTGGATTCTCTACCTTTTTTTTGTTTTTCTTTGGTCTTGGTCTGATTGGTGCTAGTCTGTTCTTTTTCAGCGGTATGTTGGATGCTAGCGTGAGCAATGCGCTCATAGCAATGTCTATTATTAGTGGATTAAGTGCTATTGTGTTGTGGAAACCGCTGAAAAAAATGCAAAATAAGGTGGACCATAGACCTGTAGAAAGTGATTTGATTGGCTACAGATTTCAAGTCCAAGTTGATGTGGCAGAGAAAGAGAGCATTAATCACCAGTACTCTGGTATTGCTTGGAAAATCTCTTGCGATCAAGCATTAAGAGCAGGTGAAGAAGTAGAAGTTATAGAGGTAGGTGTCGGTAAAATGAAAGTTAAACCTAGCCTAGACTGATGATGTATATTCACTATGAGTAATCCTGAACGAATGGCTAAAGGAGAAATGTCTTCTCCTTGCGTCAGAAACTGCTGCCTAGATGAACAAGATGTTTGTCTAGGCTGCTTTCGAAGCATTCAAGAAATATGCGGCTGGTCAAAAATGGATCAGTTCCAGCGAAAGTCAGTTATCGAAACAGCTCAACAACGCAAGTTTAAACTATCTCCTAAAATTTAAATTTTCGGTTATCTTGATCAATCAGCAACGTTAAGACGTTAGGCTAATTTAAGCTCAAAAATTGGGCTTGTAAATACATTACTGATACCAACCCGCTTAAGATATCTATAGGTTAGTCTCGCCTGGCACTATTACGCGTGTCTGCTTGATTAATAGTGGATTAAAGAGACTTTAGGTGGTTATTATCTATTATAGCTTATAGCTTATAGCTATTGGTTTGATTATGTTAATTGATTTTATTATTATCCAGCTGCTCTATATAATTGTTGAAACTTAAACAGGTGGAGAAGGGAAGTAAATGTTAAAGAATATTGAAAAAAGTAAAATTCCGAGCATTAAATTTAATACAATGGTAGATGATCAGTGGTGTACAATCACCTCTGAAGAGCTTTTTAAAGGACAAAATGTTATTGTCTTTTCATTGCCTGGCGCGTTTACTCCAACGTGCTCTAGTGCGCATTTACCAAGGTACAATGAGCTAGCAAATGTGTTTTCTGCAAATGGTATCGATAGAATAATCTGTGTTTCGGTAAATGATACTTTTGTTATGAATGCTTGGGCGGCGGATCAAAATGCCAGTAATGTGCAGTTTATACCTGATGGGAATGGCGATTTTAGCGACGCCATGGGCATGTTAGTCGATAAAAATGGCATAGGTTTTGGTAAGCGCTCTTGGCGGTATTCAATGTTGGTTCGCGACTCAAAAATTGAAAAGATGTTCATTGAACCCGATCTCCCAGGTGATCCATTTGAAGTCTCAGATGCAGATACTATGTTGGATTATATTAATCCAAATGCGAAAAAGCCAAAAAACATAAGCCTGATTAGCAAACCTGGTTGTGGCCATTGCGTGCGCGCAAAAAAAGCTTTGAAAGTGCGTAATATGCAGTTTGAAGAGATTGAAATTAGCTCTTCAGGAATCAGCAGTAATAGTTTACAGGCTTTATCTGGTAAGGGCACAACCCCGCAAATTTTCGTAGATGGTGTTCACATAGGCGGTGCAGATGAGTTGGAAACTTGGTTGCAAATACAGGGAATTGACTAACCAGTATGATCTTAGCAAGTGTTACTCCCAGTAAAAATTTCACACTGGCAGTGATACTTTCTAGGTTAATTGTGATTTTAAAAAATTATATGTCGAGACCTTTGTACGCAGTAGCGAGCCGAGGTCAGACAAGGCAAAAACCAGGAAAAAAACCTGAGTTGATACATATTAATGAATTTTTTGAGATTGTTTATAACACTTATTACTCAAGATTCGGAGTTCATTCTTACCACTTAAAATGAGTTTACCCTTTACTCTAGGGCTTCCTGCCGTAGGGCAAAACTATCCATTTGCATGACTTGCGTAAAAAAATTGACCACTGTTTGATCGATACTGTCTATTATTTTATGTTTATCATCTTCATTTAAACCGATAATGTCACTCAAAGCTCCTGTGATTAACACCTT
>JAWUWK010000003.1:0-27785 GCA_034111875.1 Gammaproteobacteria bacterium | reverse complement strand
TAAGCGTCCACTCACAATGTGTCCAAGCTCAACGTCACGTTTGCGAAAGCTCAAGTACTTCTCAACACCTTCTTTGGTGGTGATTGAAAAGTAACTCTTGCCTTGTTGTAAGTTGCCGTAAATCTCTAAGTAAGCAGCTTTGCCACGTTCTACAGTAGTACTTTCACTGCATGTGCGTAGGCTTTTACGTGCGTACTTATTTTCTTTAGGCAAGCACAAGCGAAACTGCCAATACTCGCCTCGCTTGTACACACAAGCTTCATCAAATATTGCAATTTCACCTTCAGCAAAGGTTTGTTTTTTAAGTGCCAAGTTTGCTCGCAGAGTTACTATTATTTTTAGTAGTCACACGTTTGTGCAACATTCTGTGTAACTGCACGAGAAAACCTCAATGAAATCAACGATTTATTTTAAGTGTAAAACAAATGTGTAAGTTAATTATCAATAACTTACAATATCATTACTACTCCCACTCAATAGTCGCCGGTGGCTTACTAGAAACATCATAAGTCACGCGAGATACTCGTGAAATTTCATTAATGATCCTACCTGAAACAGTTTCCAACAGGTCATAGGGCAAATGCGCCCAACGTGCTGTCATAAAGTCAATCGTTTCCACAGCACGCAATGCAATGACATATTCATAACGTCTCGCATCACCCACCACCCCAACAGATTTGACCGGCAAGAAAACTGCGAACGCTTGGCTTGTTTTGTCATACCAACCAGAGCGATTTAATTCTTCCATGTAAATGGCATCCGCTTCACGCAAAATTTCAGCGTACTCCGCGGTTACTTCACCTAAAATCCTCACTCCTAAACCTGGACCTGGAAAAGGATGGCGGTAGACCATTTTCTCCGGCAAGCCTAATTCAACACCTAACTTACGCACTTCATCTTTAAACAACTCGCGCAACGGCTCAACCAACTCAAAGGCCATATCTTCTGGTAAACCACCTACATTATGATGAGACTTTATCACATGTGCTTTGCCTGTTTTAGCCGCAGCCGATTCAATAACGTCAGGGTAAATAGTTCCCTGAGCCAAGAAATTTACATCTTTAAGCTTCGTTGCCTCATCATCAAAAATCTCAATGAATGAGTTGCCAATTATTTTACGTTTCTGCTCTGGATCACTAATGTTTTTTAAACGGCCTAAAAATAATTCACTGGCATTGGCACGAATTACCCGCACACCCATGTTATCTGCAAACATGGACATCACTTGATCGCCCTCATTTTTTCGCAACAGACCGTTATCGACAAACACACAGGTCAATTGATCACCAATAGCTCTATGCAATAATGCCGCCACTACAGATGAATCAACCCCACCAGAGAGCCCAAGCAATACTTTCTTGTTACCGACTTGAGCACGTACTTTTTCGATTTGATCAACTACAATATTTGCCGAATTCCATAGCGCTTTCGCCTCACAGATCTCTAAAACAAATCGCTCCAGAATAGCACCGCCTTGTTTAGTATGCGTCACTTCTGGATGAAACTGCACGCCGTAGAATTTTTTAACCGGGTCACACATTGCAGCAATGGGCGCCGAATCAGTAGAGGCTATAACACTAAAGCCCTGTGGTAATTCAACGACTTTATCACCATGGCTCATCCATACATCGAGAAGAGACGTACCATTATTTGCCAAGTGGTCTTGCAGTCCTTCGAAAAGCGCACTAGAGCTATCTGACAAACGTACTTTAGCGTAGCCAAACTCACGTTGTGAAGATGTCTCTACCGAGCCGCCTAGTTGCGTCGCCATGGTCTGCATGCCATAGCAAATGCCTAATACAGGTACATTAGCATCAAACACAGCTTGAGCTGCCTTTGGCGACTCTCCCTCAGTGACCGACTCGGGACCTCCCGCCAGAATAAAACCTTTGGCATTAAAAGCAATAATGTCGTGCTCCGGGCAATCCCAAGGGTATATCTCGCAGTAGACACCAATTTCTCGTACTCTACGTGCAATAAGCTGTGTATATTGGGAACCAAAATCTAAAATCAAAATTCTCTGGGAATGTATGTCTGTGCTCATATCGGCAACTCCATCGTCGCATCATCGGCATTAACCAAAAAAAAAAGTGGGCTACTTAAGTAGCCCACTTTTGACGAATTTCTAAAATCAAATACGGTAGTTTGGCGACTCTTTAGTAATACTCACATCGTGTACATGACTTTCGTTCATCCCTGCACTCGTAATACGTACGAAGGTTGGAACGGTGCGCATTTCATCTATATCAACACTGCCAGTGTAACCCATTGATGCACGTAAACCACCCATCAGTTGATGGACAACACCTTTCATAGAGCCCTTACAAGCAACCCTACCTTCAACACCTTCAGGCACTAATTTCTCAGCACCTTCTGCGGCATCTTGAAAATAGCGATCAGAGGAACCAGAGCTTTGTGCCATTGCCCCTATAGATCCCATTCCACGATAAGATTTGTAGGCCCGGCCCTGGAACAATTCAACTTCACCCGGGGCTTCATCCGTACCCGCCAACATAGAACCCACCATGACCGCCGAGGCACCGGCAACAATTGCCTTGGCTATATCACCCGAAAAACGAATACCACCATCAGCAATCAATGGGATATCGCGATCTTTGAGCGCTGCTGCCACATTGGCAACTGCCGATATTTGTGGCACACCAATACCGGACACTATACGTGTAGTACAGATAGATCCAGGACCTATACCTACTTTCACACCATCAGCACCGGCATCAGCGAGTGCAATAGCCGCCGCTGCAGTAGCTATATTGCCACCAATAACTTGGACTTTTGGGTAGGTTTGCTTGATCCAAGCGACTCTATCAATAACCCCTTTAGAGTGTCCGTGAGCAGTGTCTACAATAATAACATCAACGTCCGCCTCAACGAGCAATTTGACTCGCTCTGGTGTTTCAGGGCCAGTACCTACAGCAGCTCCGACTAGTAAACGACCTTGTGCATCTTTGGAGGCATTGGGAAAAGCTTGCGCTTTATACATATCCTTAACCGTCATCATGCCTTTTAGACCAAAGCCACTATCAACCACTAAAATCTTTTCTATACGGTGTTTACGCAATAAGTTACGCACTTTCTCTTGGTCGACGCCTTCTTCAACCGTAACCAGCTTTTCTTTAGGCGTCATGATGGAGGCAACTTTCGCATCCAAATAGTTTTCAAAACGCATATCTCGGCTAGTAACAATACCGACCAATATATTGTCATCAACTACGGGAAAACCCGAAAATCCCAGAGCATCAGCCATGGATCTCAACTCGCCCACTGTCATATCAGAAGTACAAGTGATGGGATCACTGACGACCCCAGCTTCGTATTTTTTTACTTTATCTACTTCGTGCGCTTGCGCTTGCGGGGTATAATTTTTGTGAATTATACCTATGCCACCTTCTTGAGCCATAGCTATTGCTAAGCTCGATTCAGTAACGGTATCCATTGCTGCAGAGGCAAGCGGAATGTTAATCGTAATTTTTTTGGTGATACGTGAGGTAAGGGAAACGTCTTTAGGCAACACTTCGGAATAACCGGGTATTAATAAGACATCGTCAAAGGTCAGAGCCTCTTCATCGATTCGCAACATGATTAACAATCCCAACAGGATAAATGAACGGTTAAAAATAAGCGAAACATGATAACCAAATATTAAACTGCCAACAATAAAAAACGGCTCGATTTAGTCATCAATGCCCAATCTAAAAACAAATACTTTGTAACTAATTGATTTACAGTTGTACATTGCGCTCGTTTGCTGATTACATTCTGACACCTTTGTACTATTACTGCCCTAAGTGTAAAGGTCCCATTCTAAATTATTAACCCTCAGGCGAGACAATTGCGATGCGCAGGCGTTTTAGTCGTAAATTGGGTAAAACCTATTAAAGGCCGCTTCGCAAAAAAAACCAGGATCATTAAAACGGCGGTTTTTGTTAAGTGCTGAAATATCCGCCATCTCTTGATCTGAAAGAGTAAAATCATAAATATCGATATTCTGCTTAAGCCGTTCCACTTTACTACTTTTAACAATGAGATGGCAGCCGCGCTGAACACCCCAACGCAACAGAATTTGAGCGGCTGTTTTACTGTATTTATTAGCCATAGAGCTAACTAAAGGCAAGGAACTAGCAGCGTCAACTGACTCCGCCATACCGAGCTCTAAATAAGACAACGCACCCAGCGGCGAAAATGCCGTTACCTCAACACCATAGCTCTTAGCCAAGCGAATTAATGGCTCTTGGGTTAAATAGGGATGGGATTCAATTTGCAAATCACTCGGTTTGATTCGAGCATAGGACATTAAATCATTCAGCAGGCCAGTAGTGTAATTACACACGCCAATGGTCTTGACCAGTCCTTCATCTACCAGTCCTTCCATTGCATGCCAAGTTTCAAATAATGGCACCGAGGCCAATTCCATTTTAGGGTCAGCGGCATCAGGATCAAATATCCACTGCGGCGGATAGCGGGTCTCGAAGGGAACAAAAGGTTGCGCGATAGGGAAATGGATCAAATAAGAATCTATATAATCGAGCCCCAAATCGTTCAAGGTTTTTTCCAGAGCGTTTTTTACATGCTCTTTACTGTGATAGGTATTCCAGAGTTTGGAGACAACAACTAACTCTTCACGAGTACAGATCCCATCGCCAACCGCTCTTGCTATGCCTGCACCCACCTCGATTTCATTGCCATAATCACAGGCACTGTCTAAATGTCGATAACCTATTTCAATAGCTTTATAGACGGTATCAGCCGTTTGATCATTAGGGATTTTCCATAATCCCAAACCTATTTTGGAAGTAAAAGTTTCAGACATTAGAGCCTCTTATATGAATAATGAAAGGTAGTTTCAGAAATTAATAAATATCTTATATAAGACCCTTGTTTTGTCAACAGTATATTTGATGTGGCATAATAATTCACGAACACCCCTCAAAAAGAACTAGACGAATTTAATGCGCCGCTAAATAGCATTTTTCTAGGATAAAAAAACTAAGGCTACAACTCTTACAATTGATACCGCATTACCAATCGAAAATATTTTTACCAAATTTCAATACGATAGTTTACTATGTCGAGATGAATACATTTAATTCACCACGACAAAACCGCTCGACGACAGAAGTTTCTAGAGCGAGCTGGGCAGCAGACTCTACCGCTATAACAGTGACTGCGCTAAACAGACAAGTAAAGTCCATGCTTGAGAACTCCTTCATGAGCATTCGAGTCCAAGGAGAGCTATCAAACTTTGCAAAACCTAGTTCCGGACATTGGTATTTCACACTCAAGGACCCAACAGCCCAAATTCGCTGCGCGATGTTCAAAGGCAACAATCGCCAGATTAATTTCTCCCCTAAAGAAGGCGATGAAGTCATTATTCAAGCCAAGGTCAGCTTATACGAGGGAAGAGGTGACTATCAGCTGATATGCAGCAATATGGAAGAAGCGGGCTCAGGCAAACTACAACTCGCATTTGAACAACTTAAGGCCAAGCTTTTAAAAGAGGGCCTATTTGACGCCCGCTACAAAAAAAGCATCCCTTTAGTGATAAGCCACTTAGGGGTAATCACATCGCCGACAGGCGCTGCTATCCATGATGTACTCAGTGTGTTGAAAAGGCGTTTTCCGGGCTTGCCAATCACGATTTATCCAAGTCAAGTCCAAGGCAGCAAAGCCGCCGCTAGCATTATCCACGCTCTAGAACTAGCTAAAGCACATAAGTGTTGTGATCTGATATTGATTACCAGAGGCGGCGGCTCACTAGAAGATCTATGGCCCTTTAATGAAGAATCGCTCGCTCGCCATCTATTCGAATACGATCTTCCAGTAATAAGCGCTGTAGGCCACGAAGTAGACTTTTCTATATGCGATTTAGTGGCCGATTACCGCGCTGCTACTCCTTCGGCCGCCGCCGAGCTTATCAGTCCAGACCAAGACAACCTAAAAATTTACATTGATCTACTACAAAAAAAGCTAGAAAATACAATGTCTAGGGTATTAGACTATAAAAAAAATTCTCATATAAACTTAACGTCTAGACTAAAATCGCCTCAGAAAATATTACAATTTCAAGGTTTCCAACTCGACACACTTAAACGCCGACTTCTATCACCAAGCCGAAAATTGATTGGAAATTATCGACTACAACTCTCTCTTAACCAACAAAAACTTCACACTCAACGGCCTAATTACTTAATTGTAAAAAATCATAAAAAAATACAAGATCTAGCACAAAAAATGACTTTGTTATTTAAACAGAACCAATATAACAAACGGCAATCACTTGCCTCAGTCTGTGCGGTGCTCAGCAGTCTCAGTCCTTTATCTACATTGGCGCGAGGCTATTCAATTACCCAAACAGCCGATGGTAAAATCATAAGCGATAGCAAAAACATAGTATTAGGCGATACGATTACCACTCAACTAGCTAACGGCAAGCTTTACAGCAAAGTCAGCAAAATGCCGCCTAATCAAACTTAGTTATATATTTTGCAAAATATAGTTAATTCTCACCTCAGAGGACAAATATCTTCTAGAGGGCTGAATCTTTCTATGGTAGCCTTCGTCTTTCAAAAGTAAAAATTTTAGCTGGCTGCGATCCCAGACAGCAAGCTAAGCCACCTCTTAACTCAGCTAAATGCAGTGCCTGATAAATATTTCACACTAACTGCAAAAAGCCTTAATTTACAGTGAACATATATGCCTGAACTAACGATTGATACGATGGAACAAAAAGTGAGCTATGGAATCGGCCGCCAAATGGGTGATCAAGTAGCACAGAATGGCTTTGAAGGCATTGATTTCACTGTACTAGCTGCCGGCATTGAAGACTCATACACAGAACAAGAATTACGTATACCTGTTGAAGAAATTCAAGCAGCATTTACCCAATTAAATGAAATTATTCAAAAAGCCCAAGAAGAAGATCAAACAGCCGCTAGCGCTGAAGGCATTGCCTACCTTGAGAAAAACACAGAGCGCGCCGAGGTCATTGCATTAGATTCAGGCTTGTTGTATGAAATCGTTGAATTAGGTGACGCAGACGCGCCTAAAGCAACCGCCAAATCAACAGTTCAATGCCACTATCATGGGACCTTTATCGACGGATCTACTTTCGATAGCTCTTACGAGAGAGGTCAACCTGCGGAATTTCCTGTTAGCGGCGTCATTGCAGGATGGACAGAAGCACTTCAACTGATGAACATAGGCGCTAAGTGGAAACTCCACATCCCATACGATCTAGCTTATGGCGCCAATGGCTCTCCAGGCTCGATTCCTGGCTGCGCAACCTTAGTTTTCGATGTCGAACTACTCGCCGTTGTCGGCTAGATGAAACTGCACTATCAAATAAGTGGTGAGGGCTCGCCACTTATCATTTTACATGGTTTATTTGGCACTTTAGAGAACTGGGGCAGCCAAGCTTCAACTTTCAGTCAACACTTTAAAGTAATCAATGTAGATCTTAGGAACCATGGCCGAAGTCCCCACTGTGATGAAATGAGCTACACGCTAATGGCTGATGACATCCTAGAATTAATGGACCATTTAAAGATCGATAACGCCGCTGTTATGGGTCACTCCATGGGTGGAAAAGTGGCTATGCAATTCGCCCTTCAATCCCCCAAGCGTGTCCAGAAATTAATTGTGGTTGACATATCTCCTGTCACGTACTGTGCACATCACGAAACTATATTTCAAAGCCTTTCTTGCATTGATCTCGATAGCCTAACGTCGAGAAGTAGCGCAGACAAACAATTGCAAAAAAATCTTCAAGACGCTGGAATAAGAGCTTTTTTGCTAAAGAACTTATACCGAAAAGAGAACCAAACATTTGCCTGGAGACCCAATTTATCGATACTCCACAAAGAGTACGAGAAATTAAGCCAAGCGCCTTCAGGAACACCTTTCAATGGAAACACCTTATTTATAAAAGGCAAAAATTCTGATTACATTTTGGCTGGCCATCAAGACGCCATTCAAAGCCTGTTCACACTCGCTAGTTTTAAAATAATTGAAGGGGCAGGCCACTGGCCTCACGCAGAAAAACCAAATGTTTTTAGCTCTATTGTCTTAAAATTCTTACAGAAAAAACATGATGTCTAAACATTTTCTAATCACTAAAGGACTCCCAGCATTAGCCGTTCTTGGGGTTTACTGGCTGGGCTCATTTAATTTACCAACAGTGATTTTTTTGCCTATAGCACTACTCATGGCCTACACAACTTTTTCATTGGCTAGAAAGCATGGAAACAAAAAAGCCAGAGAAGATATTAAGCAAAAATAACAAAAAATGGAGAGAGTTTACGCAACTATCTAAAGCAATAGCAATTTAAACGTTCTGATCTATTAGAAAACCTTCAGGGAAAGCTTTACCAAAAGCCCCAGAATCTACAAGCTGAGTATTCAATCGCCGCAGGGTTTCTTGGATCTCACTTATTTGAGTATTATACTCTTTTAAAACTTCAAGTGAGTTGTCATTACTTTGTTTACGACTATCAGACAATGCTTCATTTCTATCTTGCCTGGCTTGCTTTAGCTGCTCTTCAGCCAAAAACTCTTCTCGCTCTAATCTTTGCTGTTCAAGCTGAAGCTGACTATCTCTGATCGCTGCACTATCATCTTTGGCGATAGAAGAATCACCTTCTCTCAATTCAGACAGTGCTTTGAGCGCTAAGGATTTAGCTTCAGCAGCAATTTGACGATCAGCTGTCGAAGGATCGGAAACAGAGAGCGCTGCCCTAATAATAACTTGGGCTTTTTCTAATGTTGCGCGAGGATCATTTTCAACTGCTGATGTGTCAATTGACACTTTTCCAGAGGTAGCATACATCTGGCCATCTGGGCCGCTGGTAAAATCATAGGTTGGGGCACCTGCGAAATTTCCGCCAATGGCTGCGTGTGTTTGCTCATGAGCCCTGACTTCTCGATCTCTAGAAGCCAGTTGCTGCACAACCTTCAGTTCTGCCAGCTCTATATTTCGATGATTTGCGATTTTATTACTCGGTTGAACAGTGGCAGGTTGGGCTAACACAGCAGCACTAGAACCTGTCATTTGAGACTGCCGTTCTTGAGAAACACCGCTTGACACTAGCTGACCATAAACAGCAACAGCCGCTTTAGAACCAACCACTAATTGATTAACTACGGCACTAGATTCTACAGAGGGAGATGAAGAAGAACGCTGCTGTTCCGATATTAACGCTTGAGTTGAAGAAACAGAAGACGAGCTTAAAGATTGGCTACTTTCTAATAGAGCCGGGGAGGGGGAGTTACTTTGTAAACTTAAATTTGCACTTTGTAATTCCATTTAAGCAACCCTTTCAAACACTTAAGCTAAACCACAACATCTATGTTTGCCCCTAGCACTTCACTCGCGCTAGCGACAACTTTAGTAGATGCTGCCTGAGTAGTAGCCGACAAGGTTGAATCTTCAACCGCACTGTCCAAATCCCGACCTGAAGCAGTTTCTGCAACTTCGGCTTTACCAGTACCTTGAAAATCACCCGCTACCCTTGGATTATTATCCAATCCTCTGTTTAAACCGATTAAACCTGTTTGTAATGAACTCGTAATATTCATAGCATCAATCCGTTATAATTGAAATTCAGTGCTTCAAATCAAATCAGGTAAAATTAATTATCGACGTTAAGTATCATTAATGTCCTGTTAAATAAATTTTTAGCAGTAATACGCACTTATCTAATCTCATTATAGATCATTTATTGAACAATGCTATTTTTATTACAAATAAATACTAAAGTATTTTATCTATCTGCAGGTGCTGCGCAACCGAAGCAGCTGAACTTCCTTGAATAAATGGCACTATACCTATCAAAGGTGCATTGATGGCTAATGTTAATGTTTCAATACTCTGTTCGCTGGCCTGCATATCAGGATCAATTTGATTTGCTACCCAGCCTGCTATTTCAAGCCCATCTTTCAAGATAGCCTCAACACTTAACAGCGCATGATTGATACAACCTAACTTTAAACCGACCACAAGAATAACTGGCAGAGAGAGCTGCTTGGGAATTTCCGCCATCGTTTCTCTATTATTCAGAGGCACCCGCCAGCCGCCAGCGCCTTCTAATATGACAAAATCAGCTTTATGAAGCATAGTACCACGACAGAAACCGACGATACGCGCTGCACTTAATTTTTTACCTTCTATTTTCGCGGCCACATGTGGTGCGATAGGCTGTTCTAAAACTATCGGATTTACTTGCTGATAAGAAAGCTTTACGGACGATGACTGCATTAGCTTTAAAGCGTCCTCGTTTCTTAAACCCTCACCATTACTTTCACATCCAGCCGCTACTGGCTTGAGCCCATAACAACTCATTTTTTTTGCCTGAGCAGCTGCCAACAACCCCACAGATACAAATGTTTTACCTACATCAGTATCTGTTCCAGCAACAAAAAATTTATATTTGGACATCTAAAACACTCATATTTAATCAACAAACATTTAGGAGAACTTCTTTCTCAACTGCAAATAATACACATCATAACTGGCTGGTAAGGTCCCATTTTGTTGCCTATAAATTTCGTAGTTTTGTTTAAATTTTTTAATTTTCGCACGACCTGTAAGCCCTTTTATTTCACCAGAGTTCATGTTGTGAGCGCCGATTTTTTTTAAATCGGCCGTCAACTCTTGTAATTTATTGTATTCAAGCACTCTTGTTTGCCGATGCTTTGCCTGCACTTGCAAACCAATCGGGAGCTGATCAATGATGCTATTCATAGACACAAAACGGTTTACATGGACTTTTTCATCTACCGCCGCCCATGATTTTTTCAACTCGAACAAGCTATGGGGCCCCAAACTGGCGATAAGTGCTGACCCATTAGGTTTGAGGACACGCTGAACTTCAGAAAACATTTGAGGAACATTCTCGCACCATTGAATAGCCAAACTTGAAAATACTACATCTATGCTGCTAGCAGACAACGGCAACTGCTCTGCATCAGCACATAGCCATTGCATATCAGCTTGGCCTCGATGCTGTTTAGCATGCTTGAGCATACCTTGAGCGATGTCTAAACCAATGATCTCCACATTAGAGTGACGCTTCAAAATTTTTTCAGAAAAATAACCTGTACCGCAACCAAGATCTAACACTTTGGCTTGCGCCAAGTTCTCTTTATTTAACCAAGCTAGCAACTCATAGCCGACATCACGCTGCAAAGATGCGGCGCTATCATAAGTATTGGCGGCTTTACTGAACGAATTAGCGACTCTCCTTTTATCTATTTGAGGTTGCATTAAAAACGCCCATCTGTTGAAACTGGTAAAAAATCACAGATCACCTTTAACATTAAGTTTGCATCTGACAAGAAAGGTAGATGCCCTGCTTTGGGTATTTTGTAGATGACTATGTTCGACGATAAATTAAATACTTTATCGCTAACCTTTATCGGCACAAGTTGATCTTGTTCAGCGTAAAAGTGCAATGATGGTAAGGCTAAGTTTTTTAGAGCCGCCCTAACATCAAGTCGCAAATAGTCCAAACTGAGAATGAGTTGACTGTGTTGAGCAGATGAATTGATTTCCTTCAGTCGCGAGAGTATCAACTTACTTGCGCTGCCTGTTTTGACTTGTAGCATAAAAAAGCGCTTTAGTGTTTTGTATTTATTATTCGCTAATTCACCAGCGAATTGATCAAATACAGCCATAGGCATAGCCTCTTTCCAATCAACGCTTTGTACAAAGCAAGGATTACAGGCAATAGTGATCAGGGCGGATATTTTATGCTGCAATCTCTGCGCAATTAAGATTGACAACAGCCCACCTAGAGACCAACCCAACAAAACACTTTTGGCGGGAATCATTCGTTCAAACTCTGAAACAACATTGTTTAGATCCATTGCATCTGCAGTAGCAACAGATAAGCCGAGCCCTGGCAGATCAATACACATGATAGAAAAATGCTCTTTAAGTATCACCAGCCATGTCTGCCAAATATCACTGGTTGTTCCCCAACCATGTAACATCACTAAAAGGGGTTTATCGGAGTCAATAAGCTTAGAGTGGATATTCAATATTTATCTCTTTGAGTGTTTGGGATAGCGCGGCTAGTAGCTGCTCAATATCATTAAAGCTGTGCCCCGCCGTTAAGGTAACTCTTAAGCGGGCTTGATTTTTAGGTACCGTGGGCGCCCTAATGGCCTTCACTTGCATACCCAATTGCGCTAATTTATTACTGACCTTAGTCGCCATCAGCTCATCACCTACCATCACAGGCTGTATCGCTGTATCAGATGGTAAGAGGGTCAGACCTAACTGTTTGCAGCCCTGTTTAAATACAGTGATTAGTTGTTGCAGATGCTCGCGCCTCCAATGCTCAGTTTTGACTAGCTTCAAGCTAGCCCTGCTAGCAGCTGCAATTGCTGGCGGCATACTCGTAGTGTAAATATAGGTTCGAGAAAATTGGATCAAGGTCTCTATCAAGGTCTCACTTCCCGCCACAAAAGCACCCGAGGTACCGAAGGCTTTACCGAGGGTCCCCATTAATACTGGGACTTGCTGCTCATCCAGCTGATAGAGTTCTCGACAACCCCCTCCGGTCTCACCTAAACAGCCAAATCCGTGCGCATCATCAATCATCAACCAGGCATGATGGCTTTTTACTGTTTCTGCAAGCACTGGTAAATCAGCAATATTTCCATCCATACTGAAAACAGCATCTGTGACCACGAGTTTTTTTGGGGCGCTTGAGTGGGAGAGTTTAGCCGCTAAACTCTGAGCATCATTGTGTAAATAGCGCTGAAACTTGGCGCCACTTAAAAGCCCTCCATCGAGAAGTGAAGCATGATTCAATCTATCTTGAAACACCCCATCTCCCCTGCCAACTAGAGCATTAATCACCCCTAAGTTAGCCATGTAGCCACTACAGAAGAGTAGAGCCCGCGGACGATCGCAAAACGCTGCCAATTCTAATTCTAATTGGTGGTGGTGATGACTATGACCATTAACTAAATGAGAAGCACCACCTCCAACACCGTAATCATCCGCAGCTTTTTTAAAATTGGCGATCACTTGCGGATGATTGGCTAACCCTAAGTAGTCATTTGAACTAAAATTAAGCAACTCTTTGCCAGCTACATAGACTCTTGCACTTTGAGGACTTTCAAGCACTTGCCGATTCCGGTAAAGGGCGTTTTGTTTTCTTTCATCTAGTGTTTTTTGTAAATCATCAAAAGACATGAAGATAACCTCTAGCTAGGACAGCTCCCAACTTGCGGAACAGATGACTAAAAAAAACCTAAGAAATAAGCTACGCCTGATAGAACAAGGCACTATCTTGCTCCGCTTGGATATCTTTAATTAGCATTGCCGATTGGGTCTGGTCATCTTCCGATATGCCCTGTTCCAGATTAAGACCTAAACGTTTAAATAGTAGTAAATCTTTATTTGTTTCAGGGTTTGCAGTGGTCAGTAAGCACTCACCATAAAAAACAGAATTCGCGCCGGCAAAAAACGTCATCGCCTGCATTTCATCAGACATTGCCTGTCTTCCAGCCGATAATCTGACATGGGATTTTGGCATCATGATTCTGGCGACAGCAATGGTCCTAACAAAAATAAGGGGATCCAAATCATCAACATTCTCCATTGGAGTTCCAGCCACTTTAACTAACATGTTAATAGGTACACTCTCGGGGTGTTTACTCATGTTAGCTAATTGCATTAGCAAGCCAATCCGATCGCCCGCGGTTTCACCCATCCCCAGAATACCTCCACTGCAGACTTTCATGCCCGACTCTCGAACATTATGTAGCGTATCTAATCTATCTTGGTAGGTGCGGGTGGTTATGATTTTTTCATAAAACTCAGGAGAAGTATCTAAGTTGTGATTGTAATAATCCAAACCCGCTTGCGCCAGTTCGTCCGACTTATCAGCATCCAGCATACCCAAGGTCATACAGGTCTCTAAACCAAGCTCTTTAACCTGCTTTACCATATCTATAACATAAGGCATATCTCTCTCATGAGGATGCTTCCAAGCGGCCCCCATACAAAATCGAGTTGAACCAGACGCTTTTGCCTGCCTTGCTTTGGCAACGACAGCTTCTACTTCCATTAAGCGCTCGCGCTGAAGCCCAGTATTATATCGTGCGCTTTGAGGACAATATTTACAGTCCTCAGGGCACGCTCCGGTCTTTATTGACAACAAAGTACTCACTTGTACTTGGTTTGGATCAAAGTTTTCCCTATGAATAGAATGTGCTTTAAAGAGTAAGTCATTGAAAGGCATATCAAACAACTCCTGAACTTGTTCTTTACTCCAATCGTTGCGAACTTGTGAGGCCACTTGCATTTACACTATACTCCTAGTCCTTGCCAAATAATGATGAATTTTATTATTGTGCTATGATAATACGCGAATAGAGCCTGTCAACTTATGACTAACTTTTTTAATAACATCTGTTCACTTAACAGCCAGCTTTGCGTGTTTTGCGACTTACCAGCCAAAGGATTAGCCCTGTGCGAGGGCTGTCAAAAAGACTTACCTTGGTTGGTCCATTCATGTGCTTACTGTGCTCTGCCTATTATCAGCCACTGCGATCGGCAACTTTGTATTACATGCATCAAAAAACCACCCTATTTTGATAAAACCTATGCGGCTTTTAGCTATCAATTCCCGATTAATATGCTTCTGCCTAAAATAAAGTTAGAAAGGCAACGCTTTCACATCAAATGGCTTGCGCACTGTTTAGTGACAACAATAAACACTAAACAGGCTTTACCAGAAGTTTTATTGCCTGTCCCTATATCGAGTATTAAACGTTTGTGTAAAGGTTATAACCAAACCGAACAATTAGCTTTTATACTCAGCAAACTGCTGCATATAAAACTCGACACTCAGCTCATCTTTAAAAATAGAGACACTTTAGCCCAAGCTAAACTCAAGGCTAAGCAACGTAAAAAAAACCTAAAGGCCGCCTTTTCCGTTATCACAAATAACTATCAACACGTCGCAATCATTGACGACATTATGACGACAGGATCCACGGCTAATGAAATAGCTAAAACGCTAAAGGAATCTGGAATAAAAAAAGTTGATGTCTGGGTTTTGGCGAGAACACTCGTTTAGTTTCTTTGTCTATAGCGTTTGAAACTGGATAACTAAGCACGTAAACTGCGTTTTTTGAAGGGATCGATTTGAATAATGCCAGATCTAAATGAAAGCTTTACTTTTCAAGCCATCGGCGTCACTCGATCGCCTTTTATGGAAAAATTTGGTGTTCCTCGCCAACCTGGATTAACCCCTGATATTAAATCATCTATCATCTTGAATAAAAATTATTCGGCTAATGGCATTATAGACACAATCGAGAACGCATCTCATATCTGGCTGATTTTTTTATTCAGCCAAAGCTACCAAAAAAACTGGTCACCGAAGATAAGACCTCCGCGCCTAGGTGGCAATAAGAAGATTGGTGTACTCGCCAGCAGGTCACCCTTTAGGCCTAATCCTATAGGCATATCTGCCGTAAAACTAGCGGGAGTAACAGAGCGAGAAGGCCGCATCAAAATTGATGTATTGGGTGCGGATCTGATAGACAACACCCCTATTTTAGACATCAAGCCTTACCTTCCTTATTCTGACTGCCTGACTCAAGCCGCACATCAAACAGCAAATAGTTTTACATACCTGAATCAACCGTTGTTTTTTAGCACTCAAGCACAAGATGTCTGTGAAAACTATTTATTGCAGCACGGCGAAAAAATCAGCCGATCGATTGAGCAGATTTTACGCTGCGACCCAAGACCTGCTTATCAAAAAGATATAGGTAGGGAATATGGCACAGCCTTATACAATTTAAATATTCGCTGGAAGATTAGCCCTGATCGAATTGATGTTATCAGCATCATCTAATCTCTAGTTTTTACACTATATTGAGGATTTACAATGACCCCAGATCAACTTGCTTTTGATAGAGAACACATTTGGCATCCATACACTAGCATGACCAATCCCACTCCTTGCCTACCCGTCGTATCAACAGAGGGCGTCAATATTCACCTATCCACTGGTGAAAAACTCATCGACGGCATGTCTTCATGGTGGTCTGCGATTCACGGCTACGGCAACAGCCGCTTAAACGCGGCTGCACATCATCAAATTGATACCATGTCTCATGTGATGTTTGGCGGCTTGACCCACGAGCCTGCAATAGAGTTATCTAAAAAACTGGTTGATATTAGCCCATCAGGATTAGACAAAGTGTTCATTGCAGACTCTGGTTCTGTGGCCGTTGAAGTGGCGATTAAAATGGCATTGCAATACTGGCAGGCAAAGCACAAGACGCAGAAAAACCGCCTAGTCACTATTCGTAATGGCTACCATGGCGACACCTTCGGGGCCATGGCGGTTTGCGATCCAGTGAATGGTATGCATGAAATATTTAGCGGTATTCTCACGCAGCATTATTTCGCCGACAGCCCAAAAGTTAAATTTGACCAGCCTTGGGACACTCAAGACATCACCTCTTTACAGACCATAATTGAAAAAAACCATGAAAGGATTGCGGCGCTAATTTTAGAACCTATAGTACAAGGTGCTGGGGGCATGAGGTTCTACCATCCACAGTACCTTATTGAGGCAAAGAAATTATGCGAGCAACATCAAATATTATTTATTGCAGATGAAATTGCCACGGGATTAGGCCGCACCGGTAAAATGTTTGCCTGTGAGCACGCCTTAATTTCACCTGACATTCTCTGCCTAGGCAAGGCGCTAACCGGAGGTTATATCAGCTTAGCGGCAACTCTGACAACCTCAGAAATAGCCAACACTATCTCAGATGGCGGTGCAGGCTGCTTTATGCACGGTCCTACTTTCATGGCAAATCCACTGGCTTGTTCGATCGCTAACGCCAGCATAGATTTACTCACTTCTTACGATTGGCAAGAGCAAGTCAAGCGCATAGAGCAAGCCTTAAAGCGGGGCTTAGAGCCTGCACAAAAACTAGGTAAGGTCTGCGATGTAAGAGTGCTAGGTGCCATAGGAGTGATAGAGTTAACGGAAGCCGTGGATAGCGTAAAAATTCAACAAGCGTTTAGGCAACAAGGTGTTTGGGTAAGGCCCTTCGGCAAACTTGTGTATGTCATGCCCGCCTACATAATGGACGACGCCACGCTATTGAAATTAACGACCGCCATTATTTGTGTGTTAAATTTGGATTGAAAAATATCTCAGCCTGCAACTTTCAAAAATTAGTCAACGTGCATTGAAATCACAGTTTTTCCACTACCATTGGTGAAACTTGAGGCTGATCTATAATAAGGAGAATATAGACAAATGAAGCACGACTGAAATGATCAGATTTTTCTGATGTTTTAATCATATCTCACATCCATAAATTAACTGGGTTATCTTTTCATGGACCAAGAAAAAGCACGCTCCCAGCAGTTTAATATGGAACCAATTTAAGTCTTTATGCAGAAAATAAAGGCTTTTTTTGACTATAAACCTTTCTCAAAATAGCACTCGTCTAGCACATATTTAATGTTCAAACGGCAGCAAATCTCCCAAAACTAAAGCTTGGGTCGTCATATTAACTGAATAACAGTAGACCTCAACACCTTCTTCTATAACCTGTTTCAATAGCTGAGCGTAATCTTTATCAACAAAACTAGCGACAGTGACTGTTTTAATTAAGCTGTGCAATACACAGAATAAAAGAACAGCTCTAGTACCTTTTTTTTTCATGGCCAACAGATCTTTTAGATGTTTTTGTCCTCTGAGTGTCACCGCATCTGGAAATGCACCTAAGCTATTCTGAAGGTGATAAGTAACACTTTTCACTTCAAGATAAACATCTTTTAAGCCGGGTTCTGACAATAAAAAATCTACGCGACTTGCCTCAGCGAATTTAACTTCACGCTTAACTTTGGAATACTTTTTAACTGCGCTTACTTTCCCAGCTAACAGAGCCTGCCCCACTATTTGATTTGCTCTTGCGGTATTGACACAAATGAAGTCGGGGCTTAATTTATCAACTGCATTTTCTATTTCTACCAATTCCCAAGAGTATTGGTACTTGCGTTTTGGATTGTCGCTTTTAGACAACCAAATCTTGCTTCCCGGTAGCGCACATCCTGTCATCGCTCCAGTGTTTGCACAGTGAACCGTGATCTCTTGTCCGCTGCTAAACCTTACATCGGCCAAAAACCTTTTGTACCTTTTAATTAAAACTGCACTGACTAATACCTGATCGTATTGCATACTAAATTCATCTTCCACTTAGTTTTATAACGATATATAGACTATATTTTCATAGCGAGCCTGTACTTGATACCTCTGCATAATGTCTGATTTTATCAGTGAATATCAATTTAACAAAAAAATTGGATAAACCTACTACAATTTTAATCTGTTTAGCTATTTTTGTACGCTAACACACCGTATTGGAAAGTTTAGATACATTTATCCAGCGATTTCTACACCTGCTAACCCATATAGCGTTTAAAATATAACACTTTTTTCCAAAATTGGCGGCTATTACGGCCAATCTGTAAAAGGTCGCATTATTAGCTAGCACCATAAAGCGAGTAGATGCTAATCCGTAATGCTGTTTATAAGTTGCAAAAGGGCGTTCTCCGCCTGCTCTAATAACTGATATTCCTGCATTTCGTGTTTTGTCTTGCTCAGAAAAAGGATTGTTTCGATAACCTTTGGGTTGAACCTGATCTTCAATATCTAGTTCATCTAGCTTATCTCTGGTGTCTTTAGAACTATAGGCTGCCTGCATAAAGCTTCGCTTCATCACCCAGCATCAAAGCATCGCGCTCTTGGCTGTCATGAACATTACCTAGAGTAACTCTCTGACTATGAATAAACCCATCTTCATTTGCACCTTATATGCAGCGAATAGCTATAGGTAAATTTTTGGCGTCCTCGACTGTTATTATTCAAATGCCAGTCTGCTTCTAGGTCCTTCTTGGCCCTACCATCTTCAACATTATCTGAGCCTAATTGGGTAGCCTCAATAGGTGTCGCATCGATTTTATTTGTTCGACCTAGTGTTGTTATGATATTTTTGCGATTCAAATTGAGTATTAATTTCAGCTACCAAAGAATCGTATAAGTTGAGCTCAACAATTTTATTGCAAAAGTAACATAATGTTGAAGCTTCAGGCACGTCGCTTGTTAATTCAAGATGACAAACTTTCGAAAAAGTAGGTCTCTGGATAAGCTTTGAGCCAATTAAACATCGGCTAGTTTGTACCAAATACCGAGCAACAGGCGCCTAAATTGAGTAAGTAAGGGATAGCTAGGTCGACCTGTTTGAGCACAGCAAATCGACGTTAAAAAACGTCCAATTTTGGACCAATATAGTAATATTTCTGTATCATCGAGACTTCTAAGAATATGATTATCGGTAAATTCAGGCAATAAGTGCAACACGCTGGCCAGTAAAGGCTTCAAATTACGTTAGCCCGTTTAAAGTTTTCCTTGGCGTGAAATTCAGTAGCAAAATCGCATATTCAATTTCGTCATCGGTTAAACTCGCCATATTGAACTTCTTAGGCCAAGGTCGCCTCAGTCTACCGTTGGTATTTTCGTGTGTACCCCGCTGCCACCTAGCATAAGGTTTAGCGAAAAAATGTTAATTCCCGTTTTTTCAGTGACCCTTTCATGATCGTCAAATTCACCGCCATTTTCCAAAGTCAGTGTCAACTTAGCACACACTGATTTGAGCATATTAATCATCGCGCTGCATACTTCATTCTTCGTTTTTGAAAACACCCGCTTAAATATTTTTCGATCCACCAAAGTAACCAGGTGCGCATCTTGACCATGTACAGTATCGCCTTCACAATCGCCAATACGTGATCTCTCATCAACAACTTTTGGTCGAAGGGATATATCAACTCGATTTGAAATCAGCCTGACTCCGCGGCCTTTGTTGCGTTTCCCGCCTTTACAACGCGTCTTACCATATCGGGGTAGATGCATATGCCAGAGCCCCCCTTGCAGCCTATTTTCCTCAATTCGACGATACATCGTACTATGACTCAATGTATCATCCTGTCTACAATCAACTAGCATTCGATGATGAATGGTCTCTGGCTAGCAGCTTAAAGACACTAATTGACCAAGGATATCATCCGTTCTTTTTGTCCGTTTACTGGCTTTGAAGCATGTCGATTTTCTCTGTATCGATAGGTGTTGCGCTACCTTGGGATCGTAACCATCGACGCCTTTGTTCCGGTTTATCTCTCTAGAAATAGTACTGAAATGTACGCCAGTATCTGTAGCAATGTCTCTTAAACTCATTCCCGCTTTACGTAAACCTGAAATATGGTATCTTTGCTCTAGATTGAGCTGTGGGTATTGTTTGTTGTGTGTATTCATAACAGATCCTAACTTATATGTGAGAACTAAAGTTATGCCTTCAGCTCAATCACTTATAAAATTTTAATCTGTTGCACTTATTGTACTACTCCAGCTCTAAGTCAAATGCCGGCACGAAAAGTTGGGGCCGTGTCGAAAATAATTTTTAACTATATTATGCTATCAAATTTATAAAACTAAGTTCGAGTAATACTGAGATCTCTACTTAGTTTAAAATAATATTTCTTCTATATTTACATAAAATTAAGCTATTGATTCACTAAAACTTCTCTCTATCCATGTTAAGTATTATTATTTCCAATTATTTGAATGAAATGCTTTTCAATTAGAAACAGGTCTGCTATTTTCTCCAGCGTTCCGAGAAGGATGCTAATTTTCAATAATTTCAAGGATAGAGCGATATAGTTTATCGCCATAACATTCGGAGAGTGGGGCGGCCAATATGCCAGACACTAATACAAAAACTAAACAATCTGCACGCTTTTTACCTTATGTCATACAAAAAGGTGAAGAGTACATGAATGATCAACAAAAAGATCATTTTAGAAATGTTCTCATGCTTTGGAAACAAGAATTAATGGAAGAGGTTGATAGTACTATCACCCACTTACAAGAAGAAGTTTCCACTTATGCTGATCCTAATGACAGAGCTAGTCAAGAGGAAGAATTTAGCTTAGAGCTGAGAACTCGTGACCGTGAACGCAAGTTAATTAAAAAAATTAACGAGGCTATGGAGTGTATTGACGAAGACGATTTCGGCTACTGCGAAGAGTGTGATATTGAGATTGGCGTACGCCGACTAGAAGCGCGACCTACTGCGACTCTTTGCATCGATTGCAAAACGCTTTCCGAGATAAAAGAAAAGCAAAACGGTAAATAAAGATAATGGGCCAGACACTTCTCTGGCTCAACTTTAAATGTATATAGGCCGCTTTGCCCCATCACCAACCGGAGAACTCCACTTCGGTTCACTTCTTGCTGCACTTGCGAGCTACCTCGACGCCAAAAGTAACAATGGTTTATGGCTTTTGCGCATAGACGATTTAGACCCTCCGAGAGAGACTATCGGAGCTAGCCAAAAAATACTTGAGTCACTGAACAATTACGGCTTAAATTGGGACCGAGAAGTAATCTATCAAAGCCAACGTTATACTCTATACCAACAAGCGCTTGAAAAACTGCTCAGCACTCAATTGACTTATGCGTGTAATTGCTCGAGAAAATCTATCTTGGAGCGCAGCGGCAAACCTTCCTACGATAGCTATTGCCTTTCGAATCCACCTTCAAACACAGACATTAGTCATCCTATTTGCTGGCGATTTAATACCGGCCAGGAGACGGTCCAGTGGCTAGATGGTATTCAAGGCCCTCAGATTTATAAAGAATCGCAATTATCTGATTTTATTATTAAAAGAAGCAATAATTTATGGGCGTACCAGTTAGCGGTCAGTGTTGATGATCAACAAATGGGCGTTACTCACATAGTCAGAGGCCAAGACCTATTAAGAGAATCTGCGAACCAGCTCTTGCTAATAAAAAGCCTAAAATTAAACTCTATCCAGTTTTCACACATACCTACACTAACCAATCTCAAGGGCCAAAAACTCAGTAAACAAAATTTAGCGCCACCACTTAGCGCTAACAACATAAGCAGAGACCTTTTCAAAGCATTAATATTACTTGGGCAAAACCCGCAAAAGTCTTTACTCAATGCAAGCAAAGCCGATATTCTGCATAGCGCTATCATTAATTGGAATATAAACGCTATCCCCTTAGACTACAGTTCAATTCAAACGGGTGTCTGAGCATGCAATTACATAGAGTGTTACTTTTGCTACTCATGGCTTACTGGCTCTTTTTCCCAGCAATGATTGAATGGTGGTTTCTTATAGACTTAGGGCCACAGTACACTTTTTTATGTTGGTTATTACTGATTATTCTCAGCTATTTCGTCAATCGCATTCGGAACAAACCATAATGCTCACACTTACGCAATTACTGACCATTGGCTCTGCTTATTTACTGCTTATTTTCGGTATCGCATTTTTGGCCGAAAAAGAGATCATTCCCCGCAAACTAGCCCAGCATAAGGCCGTTTACGTATTATCGCTGGGTGTGTTTGTTAGTGTTTGGGCGCTTTTTGGCTCGTTCAACTTTATTCACCAATCTGGATTAGTTTTCTTAGCTACCTTTTTGGGTGCTAGCGCCGCTTTTTTCTTAGCCCCAGTCGTGCTAATACCTATTTTCAACATCACAAACCGA
Organism: Gammaproteobacteria bacterium; assembly: GCA_034111875.1. Taxonomy (GTDB): domain Bacteria; phylum Pseudomonadota; class Gammaproteobacteria; order Pseudomonadales; family Balneatricaceae; genus Rs1. The sequence continues at coordinate 5,142 of JAWUWK010000003.1, read as the reverse complement.
TATCAACTCAGCTCTCTTGCAGACTTGTTTGCTTTCAGGTTTCGCAGTGGATCAGTTGGAACAGTGACTTCACTGTTACTTTTATTTGCCAGTCTGCCTTTATTATCTATTCAAATCCAAGCCGTAAGTGACTCAGTGAGTATTCTTTATGATGACAGCTCGGACGCTAAAACAGCTATTATATTTTGTTGTTCTATAGCCATTTTTGCGATTTTATTTGGCACTAGGAAACCATCTTTTAGAGCGAGGAACAATGGATTGGTAGCGGTTATAGCGATGAGTGCACTGATAAAGTTAATTATATTTATTGGCTTCGCGACCTATTTATATTTTGAAGTACTCGGTGGACCAGAAATCAGCACGCAGTGGATTAACAACAGCGAATCAGCATCCGCATTGCTTGAGCGAAAACCAGAAACAGACAGCTGGCGAACCTTACTCTTGGCCTTTTTTACCTCAGTTATTCTCATGCCGCATATGTTCCACCTCTTGTTTAATGAAAACCAATCCGTAGACAATTTGCATAGCGCTTCTTGGGGCATGCCGCTATACCTCTTTTTGATCGCCGCTGCCGTGCCTATCATTACTTGGGCGGGAATTAAACTCTACGTACCTAGCGATGACTCATTCACATTGTTTTACATCAGCAAAGCACTTAATTCACAGTGGATGTTAATTAGTGCTTTTATTGCAACCCTTGCAGCCGCCAGCAGCGTGATGATTGTAGCCATTTTATCTCTGGCTTCTATGTTACAAAACCATATTTTCCTGCCACTTATCTCTATCCCCAATAACGCCCATTTTTATAACTGGTTACTCTGGGTACGTAGAGTGCTGATTTTATTAGTTATTGTAATTAGTTATCTATTTTATCAAAGCTACGGTGTGGGAAAGCAGTTACAATTATTAGGCTTGAGCGCTTTTATCGCTTTCCTGCAATTCCTGCCTGGGCTGATGGTGACTTTATTTTGGTCAAGAGCCAATAAACTAGGCTTTATTGTCGGCGTATCTATCGGAATTCTCACGTGGTTTGTGACGACTTTTTATCCAGTGGTCATTGCCCACACAATCCTACTCAGTGATTTAGACATAGGACAATTTAGCTGGCAATCTACCGCTATACTGTCACTTATTCTTAATGTCACTGCATTAATAGTGGTTTCCTTATTAACGAAAGCGTCTGATGAGGAGCAGCAAGCGGCCGAAGCTTGTCTGTACAACGCCCTAGAGCAGAGATCTGCATTTTCACTGTCCACTTTCGATACTGAAGAGATCATTAAGCTGCTAACTCCAAAGCTGGGCGAACAAGCCGCGCAACGTGAACTGCAAAAAGTTATTTCTAGTCTTTCACTTAACCCAGGTTTGCTAAAACCTTTTGATTTACTGCGTGTTAGAAGCTTACTAGAAAACAACTTATCCGCACTCATTGGCCCCATAAAAGCGGCCTCATTACTCGAGCCTTTGAGGACAAAAAGTGGCTCGAGCAACTTCAGAACACCAGGCATATTAATGCTTGAGGACCAACTAGAGAACTATCAAGAACGGCTCAGTGGCTTAGCCTCTGAGCTTGACAACTTAAGACGTCATCATAGAACCACCCTGCAAAAACTGCCACTGGGCGTTTGCACCATAGATAGAGAGCATAGAGTGACCTTCTGGAATCTACAAATGGAATTACTCACCCAGTGCGAAGCAGAAGATACGTTAAGTAAGCCTTTACTAGAATTACCTGCACCTTGGGGGGGATTATTAGAACAATTTGCCCTTTCTGCTGACAATCATGCCAATGATTTAATATTAGAATACAATGACAATAAGCACTGGTTAAATTTACATAAAAATCAATTAGGAGAGGGAGATGATTACTCACTGGTGATATTATTAGAAGATGACAGCGAACAACGTATCTTAGAAGAAAAACTTGCCCACACGGCTAGATTAGCCTCTATTGGCCATTTTTCAGCGGGTGTTGCTCACGAAATTGGCAACCCAGTGACAGGAATAGCTTGTCTAGCTCAAAATCTCAGCTTTGAAACCACAGATCCTGCGGTTTTGGAGACTGGCGATCAGATTCTTATACAGACAAAACGTATCAGCCGAATCGTCAAGTCATTAATGCGCTTTGCGCATACCGGTGAATCATCTTCAGAGACCAAACACGCGCCGCTCGACTTACAGTCAACAATAGATGAGGCCATCCATTTAGTTGCTTTAGATAGCCGAGGAAAACAGCAAATATTCCACTGCGACATCCCCGCAAACACGACAGTAATGGGGGATTCCCAACAATTAATACAAGTGTTTATTAATATATTAAATAATGCTTGCGATGCCTCACCTGAAAGGGGGAAAATCATTATAAATTGTATCACTCGTTCAGACATTATTACTTTAAATATCATCGATGAAGGTACTGGAATAGAGCAACAACTTATTGATAAATTATTTGAGCCTTTTTTCACCACGAAAGACCCAGGTAAAGGAACCGGACTTGGTCTGCCATTAGTTCACAACATTCTAACTGAACATTATGGTAGTATTGAAATAATTAGCCCAGCCAATAAAAATCAGAAAAATGGCACACAGGTGGTCATCACCTTACCCGGGCTCCCGAGTAATACTGAAGGTAATACTCAAAACGGAGATTAGGTAGAGATATATGCGTCATATTCTGATTGTTGAAGACGAGCAAGTCATTCGTTTTGCTCTGAAACGTTTTTTATTAAATAGTAAATTTACCGTTGACGACTGCGGTTCAGTCGACGAAGCGACATTAAAACTCGCATCGGGCAGCTTCCACTTGATTATTAGTGACCTCAGGCTGCCAGGTGCTCCAGGAACAGACCTGATAGCCAAAGCCAAGAATACACCTGTGTTAATTATGACTAGCTACGCAAGCATGAAATCGGCCGTTGAAGTCATGAAGCTTGGTGCAACTGACTATATAGCTAAGCCTTTCGATCATGATGATATGCTTAATACTATTCAACAAATATTAAGCAAATCGATCCGACCGAGAGATACAGTAGCCTCTATTGCAGATCCCGAGTCAAACAGCAAAAAACACATCTTAGACAACGCCACCCATATCAAAAACCATTTCATTGGTAAAAGCACGGTGATGGTCGACCTATACAAACGCATCGATAAAGTATCGAAAACCGATACAACCGTACTTATTCTCGGCGAATCAGGAACTGGTAAAGAGCTAGCCGCACGCTCTATTCACGAAAAAAGTGCGCGCAGGTCGGCACCAATGATTTCCGTTAACTGTGCCGCTATCCCAGAGAACTTAATAGAATCGGAGCTTTTTGGACATGAAAAAGGCTCTTTTACTGGAGCGACTAGTCAGAAAATTGGTTTAATCGAAGCGGCAAATAGCGGTACCTTATTTCTTGATGAAATAGGTGAGCTACCGCTTGAAGCCCAAGCTCGGTTGTTACGATTCCTGCAGGAGAGCGAGATTCGTCGAGTAGGTTCGGTTGAGTATCAAAAGGTGGATGTCCGCTTAGTGGCTGCGACACACAGAAACCTCAAGAAGCTTTCGCGCAGCGGTCAATTTAGAGAAGATTTGTACTACCGCTTGTACGTGATGGACATTTGCATGCCACCACTGAGAGAGCGACGCGAAGACATATTGTCACTCGCAAGCACCTTCCTTGAAAGAGCCTGTTGTCGTTTAAAATGTGATACCGCTTACTTTAGCGAAGAAGCCAGACGCACACTTAACATCTATAGCTGGCCAGGCAATGTCCGCGAGTTAGAAAACGCAATTGAAAGAGCTCTCATTTTATGTGAGAACGGACAGATAACCACGGATTTACTTGGCTTAGATGTAGAAAATCACAATTTGAATGACGCGGTTATTAGCTACATGGAACGTAAGATAAAACCCATACAAAAAACTGTCAATCACCCATCAGGGGGTCTTTCTCTTAACGATTACTTCCAACGCTTTGTACTAGAGCACCAGAGTGATCTTAACGAAACGGAACTTGCCAAGAGACTCGGCGTTAGCCGCAAATGCTTGTGGGAAAAGCGCCAAAAATTAGGCATCCCGCGCAAACATAAGACTTAATAATTACACGTACTATTGATGGGTCTTTTACGGGGTATACCACTGTAATAGAGTCGAAAAGCCTGACGCAAGAAAAAAGCGCTGCTCATTTTCAAACAAATGCTTCCCTGTCCATTTCAGCCTCCGGTTAATTGACTAGTTAAACAACAAGAGACCTCTACATAACTTTATGAATCAAGTAGACACTCGGCAAAAGTTAACGCAAAAGAAGAGATTACTGGAGAAAATGATAATTTAAAGCGTTTTAACGACCTATTCACAAATACAATAGCTATGCTTACGTCTCGCCGAGATAATCAATTTAAATTTTTTAGCATCAAGGCTTATTCATAAAGCGATTTTCACTTTTCAATGCCTGTGCACGATTACTACTCTCAGTAAAACGATGTTAAACATCACTAATAATCCTCATGTATAAGTACAAACTTCGGTTCTTCACTCGTTTTTGACTTACTTTGGTCGGCTACCGTGAGGCAAGATCTATTATGAAATTTGTTAGTTATCTACCGACTAGTATAGTGGCGTCACGAAAAGTAACGCTTAATGGTTTCATCAGGCAACAATGAAATTAATACTCCATTAATATATAGTAACCTATTGATTTTAAGTAATTTAAGCAAGTGGCTTAAGATCTTCTTAGTTATAATCATAAAAATAAAAAAATTAATTATAACCATACCGTCTAAAAATAAATAACAGACATTTTATAGAACCTGTATTCAAATCTGAAGTTCATCATCTAATCCCGTAGAAAGAGAAGCCAGCTGGAGGTAAGCTTCTATCTTTTTCTCCGGCAAGAGATGTAACGATAATGAGACATTACCAACAGCTGACTTATGAACAACGATGCCAGATATATGTGCTAAAGAAAAGAGGTTATTCGCAGCGGGAAATTGCAAAGTCTATTGGGGTTAGTCAATCCAATGTTAACCGAGAACTGATACGTAATACAGGCGCAAGAGGCTATCGCTATAAACAAGCTCAAGAGAGAGCGTCTCGACGTCGATATAAGGCAAGTAAAGTAACTAAAATGACGCCTAACATAATCGCTCTTATCGCATCAA
>JAWUWK010000002.1:0-20641 GCA_034111875.1 Gammaproteobacteria bacterium | reverse complement strand
GTTTATGAAACTTGGCTTGAAGTAGCATGCTTTTAAAACCAAGGCGCTTCCAAGCAGCGTTAAAAGTATTATCAATATTGACGTTAGATTGACTGAGGTAATCAGCCGTAAGCGATGGCAAAACAGAAGTCTTTATGGCAGAATTCATTTGATGTCTCTTTTGGTATTTTGTTTTGTCTAGACAACAAGTATTATACTACAAAGAGGCATCAAATTATTTAATATCAACTACTTACTTTCACTTTTGTTCTTTATTTGAATCCCGAAACTTGAGTTTTAATTGCCCTAATCGGTTGCTATTGATATTAAAAAATGGGAAATTGCATTGCCTATGGCTTGAAGTAGCTTATTATCCAATAGAGAGTTATATATGACGACCTCAGAACACAATGGTATTTCACTCACAGAACTTGAGTCTGTTAAAGAATTTGGCGGTTGGCTTAAACGCTACCTACATCCATCTAGCGTCTGTCATAGCGACATGACGTTTTCTATTTACTTACCGCCTATAGCAGAGTATCAAAAAGTCCCCGTTCTCTATTGGTTATCGGGACTTACCTGTACAGATGATAATGTCAGAACTAAAGCGGGTGCACAGCGCTACGCTGCTCAGGCGGGAATAGCACTGGTCATGCCAGATACAAGTCCAAGAGGGGGTTGTGTAGCAGATAGTGAAGAGCGCTATGATTTAGGCAAAGGTGCCGGCTTTTATATCAATACAACAGAGCAACCTTGGCGAGAACATTACCAAATGTTCGACTATATAAATATCGAGTTGCCCAATTTAATTGAAGCAAATTTTCCAGTCGTCCCAGGATTGAAATCGATTAGCGGACATTCTATGGGCGGTCATGGTGCGTTAATCAGTGCACTAAAAAATCCCGATGATTATCGATCGGTCTCGGCTTTCTCACCCATCTGCCACCCTAGTGCCTGTACTTGGGGAGAAGATGCATTCAGTCATTACCTAGGCAGTGATAAAGAAACCTGGAAAGCGTGGGATGCGACAGAGTTGATTAAAAGTGGTGTTGGAAAACTGCCATTATTGATTGATCAGGGCACAGCAGATCCTTTTTTAGAGAATCAATTATTTCCGCAAATATTGAAAGCAGCTTGTGTTGAACAAAAAATTGACATCAATATAAGAATGCAACAAGGCTATGACCATAGCTATCACTTTATCGCCAGCTTTATAGGTGAACATATTAAGTATCATGCAGAGGCATTAAAAGCAAACTAATGGCAACGAAGTCATTAACTGCGCCGTTAATGACTTCGTAATAAATCTTTTACCTAGGGCAGTAGAGAACCCATCCAAAACGCCGCGTAGGGTATATCTAGGCGATTAACTCCTTTGTCACAATGCTCGTAAAGGTCTGCCATTCACTTCGCATCTTTTCGCCGATTTAACTGCTTAGTTATCCAGAGGAACATTTGGGGAATTATTTGCTACTTTCCTAACTTATTTATAGCTTTAGATAAGTTTTATAAAGTGAATTACAGGCTATTTTGGTTGGTAAAACGTTTAAAAAAGCCTGTTACCTCTATATTATGCAAATACTTGTGAAACAGTACCTACTGTTATATTGCAAGACAATCCTAACTTAACTCAATAGGTTCTAACTTACCACTTTAGATTTTTATACATAAAGGTGGTGGCAGCACAGACATTGAGGGCCGCATTTTGAGTAAAATTCGGTATAGTACCACTTATTTCAAAGCCCATTTTAAGATATAAAGACTCTGCATTATCTCCGGTTTTAGTATCCAGTACTAAAAAGTGAACGACCTATCAGCAGCGCGTGCTTTTCTAATGCTTGCATAAGCTCAATCGCTATCCCTTTGCGCTGATAGTGTGGATGTGCTAATAATTTAGCGATATCCACACGATGAGTTTGATTGGCAGAGGTCTCTAAATCAAGCATTACGCACCCAGCAATAACCCCTTTTATTGAAGCGACAAATAACTCAAGTCTATATCCACTGCGTTTTTGTTGAAATTTAGCTTCCCAAAACGCCGTACTTTGAGCCAAACCAAATGGCTGAACAAAACCTATGCTCGTCCCCTGCTCTACACATTGCATTAAAGTCACAGCAAGGGGTGCAATAAAATGTTGCATTGAATTATTATCGACTTTTTCAATACTAATCATCGCTGGGCTCTCCTCGGCTACGGACTAAAAATAAATGATACTCATTCCATCAGCTATCACTTTAAAGGGACAGGATGATTTGAATTGATAACACACAATCTAAAGTTTAATAATATTAACCTGATTTGCCAATAATTATTCAAGTATGCATCGCCTCAATGTCGACTTTAAAGTGTTGAGTTATGATGCATTTTGCAGGTTTAAAATGACTAGGCATTAGAGAACTGTGGAAGCTTTAATTTAAATAGAATCGCCGCAGAACGTAAACCTAACCCAGCTGTAAATGATACGACGATAATATACAGTTCAGCTATATGAAAACTGTATAAAATGACGTAAGTTACAGCAGACAATAAGGCGCAACTAATATACATTTCAGGGCGCATAAGCATCAGTGTTTGCGCACATAGCACATCGCGAATAATACCACCAAAAGTCGCCGACATTACTCCCATGACCACCGCTACAATGATTGGAGCTTGTTGATCTAAGGCCACTTGTGTACCCATGACCGCAAAAATGGATAAACCAATAGCATCCATCCAAACGATCCAAAAATCTCTTTTTAAGAACAACCTTATCGCAAAATACGTAAAGGCAGAAGAGCCTATGCATAAATAGATAGTCAGTGGCTCTGAAACCCAAAACACCGGAATATCTAAGAGTAAATCGCGCAGTGTTCCGCCACCCACCCCTGTTACAGCGCCCATTAAAATGAAGCCTAATATATCCATACCTTTTTGTGCGGCATATAACGCTCCCGATATCGAAAAGACGATAACCCCAGAGACTGAAAACACATAAATCAGTTGATTAACTAATTGCTCAAACATTGATTACCACGCTGACTCCACTAGGTTAAAGAAAACAGACTTAAAACAAAAAAATCGTATCAGAAAAAACTTATATATTAATGCTATGGAACTTTTATATAAGGTTATACATGAAGTAAAGACTAGCCTGAAAAAAGTCTAAAATCTGTGTTAATTGGCGTCAATGAGCATTTTAAGCTTGTTTTTAACAACGTTTTTACAAAAGTAATATTTATGCTGAAGTTTTACTTGCTAAAACAGCACTGACATCAGATCACTGCAAACTGATAAATCGATAATTTTGAAAAAAGCCAATTCTATACGGCTATCAAGCGACAGGCAAATGTTCCTTTAACCTGATTGCATGGCTTCAAAGTGGATATAGAGTGAATGCTATTGGTTTTACAATGCAATTGTAAAATCTTAGCTTAAGCAGAAGATTAAGTGGGTGTTTTTCAAACCGATGTAGAATTAAGAGCTTACTCTCGAGGCTGCAGTGAAGTCAGCGATTGAGGTTTTAAGACAGGCCTCTAATCAACTGACCGCTAGCAGACTGTCGTAGTTAACGCTAATCGACTGCGTTAAATCATAGTGCAAAGTTGAAAAATATAGCTGTTAAACTATTTAACAATCGATATAATCACTTTTTAGTTACAGCAAGGAGCTGTCATGCGCTTTATTATTCTGGTAATTATTTGTATTACTTTAACAGCTTGTGTAGGGATACCTGATTCAGATGGCTTTTTTGGTATTCCAGGGATTTGATAGAAAAATAGTTTATTAAAAAAATTCACCCACTAAGGATATCGTTATGCTTAAATTCACTTTACTTTGTAGTTTACTCATATTGCAAGGTTGCGTCGGAATACCAGGGTTTTAAGGCTGTTTGTCTGTCTTAGCTAGCGACCCACAAAAAGCCTATCATAATACTAGAGCATGCCTATTCCACCGGCATTTGATAAGTTACCCACGCTGTCTTTTTCGATAGCTTATCGTACACACTGCGACCTCTGTAGTTATTATCTGCAGTAATCCAACGAACAAATGGCCAACCTTTATCCGCCGCCGCCTTATTCAATGCTTGATACAATGCGTTTACAACCCCAGATCCTCTGCTCTGAGGCTGTACATAGAGATCATCGAGAAACCCAACCACCTTGCCTCTAAGTGGCGATGGCATCGCCCTATAGTGCATTAGGCCAATGCAATGACCGGTATCATCTTTTGCAATCAGTGCATAAAAGGGGTTTTCTAGATCGAAAATCCACGACCAAACCTTATCAATTATGTTCTGATCCATAGGCACTTGGTAAAATTCAGCGTAGCCGTAATAAAGAGACTCCCAATCCTTTCGATCATTTAAAGATAATTCAGAAACGAGTATATTCATTTGTATCTCTCTTTTTTACTCTCTGGTGGAGGTTTAACTTAAAGACCATAATGCATTATTTTCAGGGTTAACTCTAATGATTTTGTTTTTATGACAGACCACAGAAACCCGCTTTTATGCCAGTTTAAGATTGGCATAAATGTGCTGTATGCTATTAAATTCTTGAATCTTAGCTTGCTTGAGCAGATTGATAATAGCACCTTCGTCAACTTTGAATTTTATCTTTTTAATCAACCAATGCGCAACGAAGGCAATGATGACCACTAATCTAATGACTATTTTTTCAGCCATATAGTTGCCTACTCACCTCTTGTTTGATGGGAATATACAATTAATGCCACTATGTTCACTGCGGGTCATTAACAACACTGACTTCGAACAGTTATAACGGTTACCTAACTGTCAGAGCATCTGTCATCTCATCCTAAAATTCAAGTTGCATTACATGGCGCCAACGTGCAGCAAATAGGCCTTTGAAAATTTATTAATATAAACTATAACCTGCACTGGCAAATTTTTAGCCGGCTATTTATTTTAAACTCTAGCGCTGAAACTTATCAACGAGTGAGACAATTATTGCAAAATAATATCACTATTGATTGATCAATTAAGCCCAACTGAGATTAATACTTTCAAACCCTTTAAATTAGCACTCATTTACGGGCAACTATGACCTTACAAGCGAAGCCATTGATATTTGGCCTGAGAGACAAGACCTATATTGCACAAACCGCCAAATAGCCTTTTAGTGCTTTTAAGCTCCCCCAACACTCTTTTGTACTAACACCACAGGCAGTTTGAGTTGAGATTAACAAAGGTTAGGTTTTGGGCCTATTTAGTTGAGCCTCAGTTTCATCAAGACTTTACAGAATTGAACTATCCCAACCTGATACTGCCATTAAAGGCTGGTAGTTGTGTTGAAATGCTTTTTTTACTATTCAATTTTATAGAATTTAACCCATCGTGTTCGAATGCTGCCGATCTGCCATCTTATTTATTGTCAGTACAATTGTCGTAAATATTGCTTTACGTTTACGTTAACTTGCCCTATATTAATACTTGACCCAACAGCCTGTGACCTAGTGTCAAGTGAAACCATGACAGATAAAACCACGTTCAACATCAGTGAATTAGCGGCAGAATTTAACCTTACTACTCGCAGTATCCGCTTTTATGAAAGTCAGCATTTACTAGCGCCGACCCGACGAGGTCAAACCCGAGTTTATTCACGCCAAGACAGAGTTCAGTTAAAACTCATCTTGCGTGGTAAACGCTTGGGGTTTTCTCTGATTGAAATTAAAGAACTACTGGATTTATGGGACGCCACTGCAAGTGGCACTGAAAAACAGCTGCGCCTATTACAGGCAAAAATTGGCGAGAGAAAAATCACCCTAGCGCAACAGCAACAAGACATCAATATGCTGCAACTAGCGTTAGACAATGCTCAAGCTCGCTGTGAACAAGCCCTGAGCGATTGTCAGACTGGCTAACTAGTTTACGGAGAACCTATCATGATTGCACAATACAGTCAGATGAATTTCGGGTTGGGAGAAACCATCGATAGGCTACGTGAGCAGGTCAATCAGTTCGCCCAGCGAGAAATCGCCCCACGGGCCGCACAAATTGATATCGACAATACGTTTCCCAGTGACCTCTGGAGAAAATTAGGGAATATGGGTTTACTAGGTATCACTGCCAGTGAAACATACGGCGGAGTGAATATGGGCTACTTGGCACATGTCGTGGCTATGGAGGAAATCAGTAGAGCCAGTGCCTCTGTTGGCCTTTCCTATGGTGCTCATTCTAATCTTTGTGTGAATCAAATCAACCGCAACGGCACTGATGGCCAAAAAGTTCAATATCTACCAAAACTGATCAGCGGCGAACATATAGGCGCACTGGCAATGAGTGAACCTAATGCCGGTTCTGATGTAGTGTCTATGCGACTGCATGCCAGAGATAACGGCGATCATTACCTGCTTAATGGTAACAAAATGTGGATCACCAACGGCCCCGATGCTCATGTTTATGTCGTTTATGCGAAAACCGACCAATCAGGTGGTGGTAAAGGCATCACTGCTTTTATCGTCGAGCGCGACTTTGCAGGCTTTTCACGCCAACAAAAGCTAGACAAATTAGGTATGCGAGGTTCGGACACTTGTGAGTTAGTCTTTGAAGACTGCCCTGTGCCCAAAGAAAATATTTTGGCTGAACTCAACGCAGGTCTTGCTGTGTTGATGAGCGGTCTAGATTACGAACGCCTAGTACTTTGCGGTGGTCCATTGGGCATTATGCAAGCGGCACTAGATATCAGTGTTCCGTATATCCGCGAAAGACAACAGTTTGGCCAAGCAATCGGTGAGTTCCAACTAGTTCAAGCTAAAATTGCCGACATGTATACCACTTTAAACGCCGCTAAAGCATATACATATCTGTGTGCTCAAGGGGCACAACGCGGAGAATTAGCCCGTAAGGATGCCGCCGGATGTATTTTATATAGCGCTGAAATGGCGACAAGAACCAGTCTAGATGCGATTCAACTATTAGGCGGTAATGGCTATGTTAATGACTTTGCGACAGGTCGCTTATTACGCGATGCAAAATTATATGAAATTGGTGCGGGCACCTCTGAGATCCGACGCATGTTGATCGGCAAACAGCTCTTTTTAAATAAATAAAAACAGAATATGTATCAAACAAATAAACCAATTTATTAAAGCACTTTAGCAACGGAAAGATAACATGCCTGTTTTAAAATCAAACCTAAATATTCACAGTGAAGATTATCTTAAACGTGAAAAGGAGTTAAAAGTTGCGGTTGTGGATTTACAGGAAAAAGTCAGTAGCGTTCTGCTAGGCGGTGGAGAAAGTTATCGCGCAAGACATGAAGCCAAAGGTAAAATGTTGCCTAGAGTAAGGGTTGACGCCCTATTAGATCCCGGCACTGCCTTCCTTGAACTTTCGCAGTTAGCCGCCTTTGAGGTATACCAAGACGAAGTACCTTGTGCGGGAATAATCACTGGTATCGGCTCTGTGAAGGGCGTCAAATGTATGGTCATTGCAAATGATGCCACTGTCAAAGGGGGCACCTACTACCCTCTCACTGTTAAAAAGCATTTGCGCGCTCAAGAAATAGCCCAACAAAATGGCTTACCTTGTATCTATTTAGTCGATTCTGGCGGCGCGAATCTGCCCCACCAAGATCAAGTATTCGCCGATAGAGACCACTTTGGACGGATTTTTTATAATCAGGCAAGAATGTCCGCTCAAGGTATTGCTCAAATCGCCGTGGTCATGGGTTTATGTACCGCTGGCGGAGCTTATGTGCCAGCGATGGCCGATGAATCGATTATTGTAAAAGAGCAAGGCACAATTTTTCTCGCCGGACCACCACTAGTTAAAGCGGCTACCGGTGAAGAAGTGACTGCAGAAGAACTCGGTGGCGCCGATGTGCACTCTAGGATTTCTGGGGTTGCGGATTATTTAGCGCAAAGTGATCAGCACGCATTAGAAATTGCACGCAATTGCGTAGCGCATTTGAATATTTCTGCGCATCAGGGCAATCAATCTGCCATCATCGAACCTAGGGAACCTTTATATGCAGCAAAAGAGCTCTACGGTTTGGTGGGCACTGACCTAAAGAAACCTTTTGATGTACGCGAAGTTATCGCCAGAATAGTAGATGGTTCTGAGTTCGATGAGTTTAAGCGGCACTACGGGACAACCTTAGTCACTGGCTTTGCGCATATTTTCGGCTATCCCGTAGGCATTGTCGCCAATAATGGGGTTTTGTTCAGTGAATCAGCGCTCAAAGGTACTCACTTTATTCAACTGTGTTGTCAGCGCAAAACCCCCCTACTCTTTTTGCAAAATATCACTGGTTTTATGGTCGGTAAAAAATACGAGTCTGAAGGTATTGCCAAGCACGGAGCCAAGCTCGTTAACGCTGTAGCTTGCGCCACAGTCCCTAAATTCACGGTACTTATTGGTGGCTCCTTTGGCGCGGGTAACTACGGAATGTGTGGTCGTGCCTACAATCCGAATTTTTTGTGGATGTGGCCCAATGCGCGAATTTCTGTGATGGGAGGCGAACAAGCCGGTGATGTCATGGCGACTGTGACTCGTGATGGTAAAGCCCGCAGAGGAGAAAGTTGGAGCCAAGCCCAAGAAGATGCTTTTAAACAACCTATTATTGAAACGTACGAAAAGCAGGGCCACCCCTATTATGCCTCGGCTAGGCTTTGGGATGATGGTGTAATAGATCCTATTCATACCCGCGATTTGGTCGCACTAGGCTTAGCAGCAGCTAATAAGCCCATAGATAAAAGCCACTTCGGTGTGTTCAGAATGTAAACCTATGCCTAAAACTCTCTGCAAATTAGCCTTTAATAATAGGTACATCCCCGATGAGTAACGACCAGGTTATATTGACAATTGATAAAAACGCCATCGCCACTATTACCTTAAACCGCCCACAAGTGCACAATGCGTTTGACGATATAATGATTTCAAAATTAATAAGCTTTATCGATCAAGTGGCTAATGATGGCAATCTAAAAGCCTTAGCACTCAAGGCCAACGGCAAACATTTTTCTGCAGGTGCAGATTTACATTGGATGTCGCGCATGGCCGATTATTCTGATACGCAGAATTTAGCAGATGCCCAACAGTTAGCCGAGCTTATGCGCGCCCTAAATTCACTGCAAAAGCCAACAGTTGCAATGATTCAAGGCGCGGCTTATGGCGGTGCCGTTGGACTTGCCGCCTGCTGTGATATGGTTTTTGCCACGCGACAAGCCTGTTTTTGTCTCAGCGAAGTAAAGTTGGGCTTAATTCCCGCGGTGATTAGCCCTTATGTTATCGATGCTATAGGTGCGCGCCAAGCAAGGCGCTATTTTATCAGTGCCGAGAGCTTCTGTGCAGACACTGCTAAAACCCTAGGCCTTGTACATCAAGTCGTTGACAATGAAATACAACTACAACAGGAAAGTCAGCAATGGCTGAGACAAGTTGTCAAAAACAGCCCTTTTGCAATGCAAGCGGCTAAGCAATTAATTGCAGAGGTTAGTGCAAGCTCTCTTAATAACTCTCTTATCCTCAATACAGCCAAACGCATCGCCTATATTCGATCGACGCCTGAGGCGATAGAAGGTTTAGCGGCATTTTTGGAAAAGAGAAAACCCAACTGGTAGGAATAGTATTTTTTTGTAAAACAGATTATTGGCTTATAGGTAACTCAAAATGTTTAGTCGTATATTAATTGCCAACCGTGGCGAAATTGCCTGTCGAATTATAAAAACCGCGCAGTCTTTAGGCATTCATTGTATTGCCGTTTACTCCGATGCTGACGTCAATGCCCAGCACGTGAAACTCGCCGACGAGGCGTATAATATTGGTCCCGCCAAAAGTTCGGAAAGTTATTTAAATGCGACTAAAATATTAGCAGCAGCTCAGACAAGTGGAGCTCAAGCGATACACCCAGGCTACGGTTTCCTCTCAGAAAATGCTCAATTCGCGGCTCTTTGTGTAGAACAAGGATTAACTTTTATCGGACCTTCTGCTCAATCAATCGCTGCAATGGGCTCTAAATCAGCCGCTAAATCAATCATGTCGAAGGCCAACGTACCACTTGTGCCCGGCTATCATGGCGCTGATCAAACCTCTGCTGGCTTAAAAGCAGAGGCGATAAAATGTGGTTTTCCTCTATTGCTAAAGGCTGTCGCCGGTGGTGGTGGCAAAGGCATGCGAGTCGTTGAGTCTATCGATGCCTTCGACACCGCTTTAAGCTCTGCCCAACGCGAAGCCAAAAATGCCTTTGGCAACAGTGATATGTTACTCGAGCGCTACATGACTAAAACACGGCATATTGAAGTACAAGTCTTTTTTGACAGCCATGGCAATGGACTTTATTTATCTCAAAGGGATTGTTCAATTCAGCGACGTCATCAAAAAATCATTGAAGAAGCCCCCGCCTCCGGTATCAGTGAAAGTATCATTAAAACGATGGGAATGGCCGCACTCGATGCCGCTAAAGCCATAGATTATCTCGGTGCGGGTACGGTTGAATTTTTATACAACGAGGATACGAGTTTCTATTTCATGGAGATGAATACTCGACTACAAGTCGAGCATCCAGTGACCGAAATGATCACCGGCATAGACTTAGTAGATTGGCAATTACAAATAGCCTCAGGTAAGGCTTTACCTTTAACTCAGGCTGAAGTGTTAGTAACGGGTCACGCCATTGAATGCCGAGTCTATGCAGAAGATCCAAGGAACGACTTCCTGCCGGCAACAGGAATTTTGCACTATTTACGCGAACCTTTGAGCAATAGGCAAACACGCATAGATACTGGAGTTGTCGAAGGCGATGAAGTCAGCGTCTACTACGATCCGATGATAGCAAAAATAATTACATTAGGCGCTGATCGTCAGCAGGCAATAGCCAAAATGGCCCAAGCTCTAAAGCAATATCATATTGCTGGGGTTAAGAATAATCTCTCTTTTTTACACAGCATCATGATCAATGACGCTTTTAAGTGCGCTGACGTCGATACTAATTTCATTCCCTTGAACAAAAGCAGATTACTGCAGAGCGTGTTAGCGATAGATGAAACTTTAGCGATAGCCAGTTGCGCAAAGCTATTAGCAAATGCACAACAATTTCAAACACAATCTGCACATTCAAGTAATCAAGGGTTTGACCCTTTCTTGACAGGATTAGCTTGGCGCTTAAATCATCTGCAAACTCAGTCTGTAAACTGGATTAATCCAGAGATTGAGTTATCTGCTACAAATGATAAAGAGCTAGCACAATATTCAGTATCAGTAACCCAGCTGCAACCAACAATCACCCTGAGTGATCGAGGAAACCAAGCCATGCAGCATTTTAAGGTGAGTACTCAAAAGTCGACATATTATATCCAAGCTGAGCTTGAAAAAAATCATCTAAGGATCTGTATCAATGGCCATAAAATTAAGCTTGGTGTTTATTTCAATCAATCACAAGTCACTTTATTCTATTGCGGCACCAGCCTAGAATTACAAATAGTGAAGCCAGAAAGTAGCTTAGAAGAGTCTCACACTGAAGGTCAACTAACGGCCCCAATGAATGGCCGAGTGATTGCAGTATTGGCAAAAGTGGGCCAAAAGATAGGCCCTGCAACCCCTATTATGATTGTGGAAGCAATGAAAATGGAGCACAGCATTTTATCGCCAGCGGAAGGTATAATCACCGATATCTTTTTTTCAGAGGACAGTTTGGTGACCGAAGGCGATACCTTAATTGCCATGGAACACGCGCCAAAATCAGAGTCATTACAGGCCCCATCATGATAAATTCTGCCGTTAAAATTTTTGAAGTAAGCCCCAGAGATGGTTTGCAAAACGAAACCAGTATAATCCCAACACAAGTTAAAATAGACCTCATCACTCATCTTGCTAATACAGGTTTACGCTATATAGAGTCCGTCAGTTTTGTCTCTGCGCGCTGGGTGCCACAAATGGCCGATGCGACGCAAGTAATGCACGGTTTTAAAGCTAAAGAAGGCGTAGTTTACAGTGCTTTAGTGCCGAATATGCGAGGTTTTGAAACGGCCCTGGCCGCTGGCGTTAAAGAAGTGGCTATCTTTACAGCAGCCTCTGAAGATTTCTGTTTGAAGAATACCAACTGCTCGATCAATCAAAGTTTAGAACGCTTTCGTCAGATCGTTGCACTGGCGCAAGTTGAAAATATCCCTGTCAGAGGATACGTCTCAACTGTGCTAGGTTGCCCTTATAAAGGTGAAGTCTCTACTCAGAGTGTCCTAGATGTAAGTAAGCAGTTATATGAAATGGGCTGTTATGAAATATCTCTAGGGGATACTATCGGTGTAGGTACCCCTGACAAGGTAAAAAGACTCATAGATAAAGTCACTCAAGCAGTGCCTATGGATCAACTCGGGGTACATTTTCATGACAGTTATGGTCAAGCCTTAGCGAATATTTACGCCGCTTTACAACAGGGGATAAGAGTAGTCGATAGCTCTGTCGCCGGGTTAGGAGGTTGTCCTTATGCTAAAGGGGCCAGTGGCAATGTCGCCACTGAGGATGTGGTCTACCTTCTACAGGGTCTTGGCTTGGAATGCGGGGTGGATTTAAAAAAACTAGTGTCGGTTGGCCACTGGATAAGCACATATTTGGGCCGCAAAAACAGTTCTAAAGTGGCTATAGCAATGAAATAACGCTTTTATAAAAGGCCATTTTTTCTGTTGGTTTACGCTGGCAAAAGTTGCATTAGCACTTTAAATGGCGCTGCCAACAGCATTTTAAAACATCCTTTATCAGCATAATTTTTGGATTTTATATGCCTCTTCTCAGCCATACCAAAGGAATAACCTCCACAGCCTTAAGCAAAATCACACTCGGCGATTTGCTAGATAACACTGTAGAGCAATACCCGCACAACGACGCTCTGATCGTCGTAGAGCAGAATATCCATTACTGCTATAAAGAGCTGCAAGCAGAAGTGAATACTGTGGCACGCGCATTGATTGCCCTAGGTATTCACAAAGGTCAGCGGGTCGGCATCTGGGCACCTAATTGTGTGGAGTGGACCTTGTGTCAATTTGCCACTGCGAAAATAGGTGCTATCTTAGTTAATGTCAATCCGGCCTACCAATCCTATGAACTTGAATATACCTTAAAGCAGTCAGAGATTAGCTGTTTAGTCATGGCCGATAGTTTCAAAAAATCGGATTACTGTGCTATCTTAAATGCGCTTATTCCTGAACTCAAAGACGCCACTCTTGGGCAACTGAAAGCTAAGAACATACCCCATCTGAAAACAGTTATTCACTTAAGTGATGACCACTTACCTGGCATGATGACCTGGCAGGGTTTCTATCAACTGAGTTCTGCTATTGTCCAGTCGGATCTTGAGTCGATACAAGCCAGCTTAGACTATCAAGACCCTATAAACATCCAATACACTTCAGGTACCACAGGTTCACCTAAAGGTGTCACACTGTCACACTTTAACATCCTCAATAACGGCTATTTCGTTGGCAAAAGCATGCAGCTAAGCGGCCAAGATAAACTTGTGATTCCAGTTCCTTTATACCATTGCTTTGGTATGGTGATGGGTAATTTGGGTTGCGTTAGTCACGGTGCAGCAATGATCTATCCAAGTGCGGCATTTAATCCCACGGCGGTGCTGCAAGCTATCGATAAATACCAAGCGACGGCGTTATTTAGTGTGCCGACCATGTTTATTAGTATCTTGCAAGACCCTCTGTTCGAGAGTTACCAATTGACCAGTTTGCGCACTGGCATAATGGCAGGTTCCATTTGCCCTGCTGAAATAATGAAAGCCGTCAATCAGAAAATGTATATCCGTGATTTACAAATAGCCTATGGCATGACAGAAACCAGCCCTGTATCAATACAAACAGCAGCTCATGACCCTTTTGATAAACGAGTCAGTACGGTTGGTCGTACTCAACCGCATATTGAAAGTAAGATAATCAACCCTGAAACATCGAGGACCCTGCCACGTAATACATCAGGTGAATTATGTACTAAAGGTTATTCAGTGATGTTAGGGTATTGGAATAACCAAGCGGCAACCGATGAAGTCATTCAAGACGATGGATGGCTGCGCACTGGGGATTTGGCCACAATGGATGATGAGGGGTATATCCAAATCGTAGGTAGAATCAAAGATATGGTTATCCGCGGTGGAGAAAACATTTATCCAAAAGAAGTTGAAGATTTTCTGTACACACATCCAGATATTAGTGATGTGCAAGTGGTAGGCGTTCCCGATGAAAAATTTGGTGAAGAATTAGCCGCTTGGATTATCTTAAAACCAGGAGCTAAGACCCTAAATGCGCAGAATATTAAGACTTACTGCGAAGGTAAAATAAGTCATTTTAAGATTCCTTGCTATGTCAATATTGTAGATCGCTATCCACTCACTGTGACCGGTAAAGTTCAGAAATTCAAGTTGCGTGAGATGGCATTAGAAGCCCTAAAAAATCTACTGTAGGTCTCCGGTTAAGACCAAAAAACAGTCGATTTAAACTAGTTTTTGTGAAATTTAAATAACTCTAAAAATCAGGCGTTATACTAAGGTCTCTTAAAATAATTTTTTATAAAAATATTTTCAATTTCCTTATATTGAACGCCTCTAGTGAATAAACCAAATGATCAAGCATGTAATACTTTAGCTTCAAAGCTACACACAGAAATTCTTCTAATCTTCTTCCCTATCATAGAATCCTCACAAAAAATTTTTTTCGTTCGGGTAAATAGACAACGCAACTAAAAGCTTAAAGTTGTGCATACGGCTTCGCAAGCTCTTCACCGAGCAAATCAAACACCATTCTCACCCGAGAGTTGGTATGCAATTCACGGTGAGTAGTTAACCATACGGGATAGTTTATAGAGTTAAAACTGGGCAGGACTTGCTGCACTTTTGGTTCAAGATCACCGATATCTTGCGGCATTATACCTATGCCTAATCCTTGCTTAACCAGTTCCCAGTGTACGATAAAGTTATCACTTAAATGGTTGAAATTCTCTGAGTTCAAATTCAAACCCATTTCCCTAAGACCTTTTAGCAACAGACCTGAACTATCAAAGCTGATAAAATTTGCCTGATCAAGATCTTCCAGCTCGATTATTTTATTAATACTCTTCAAATAACTTGGACTAGCGTAAAGTTTAGCATTAACGTCTTTGATTTTGCGTGCTATTAGCTCTGGCTGAGTAGGTCTAAAGTTGCGAACAGCAATGTCAGCCTCACGTTTTCGTAAGTCGCTTGCATCATTAGTCGCTATAATTTCAATGTTGATTTTTGGCTCTAATAGCCGTAATTTCGCGATAATTTTAGGTAACCAAAACATCGCATAAACCTCACTAGCGCTAATACACACATTTCCTTCAAGCTGCTGAGAGTGACCATTGGCAAGCAGCGAGAATTGACTGGCAGCGTCCCCCATCAGACGCACTTTCTGTAATAGTTCGAGCCCGCTTGGAGTAATTGTTAAACCTAGCCCTATACGTTCAAACAATACCACTCCCAGCTCTTTTTCCAGTGCGCTGACTTGGCGGCTCAAGGTCGGCTGACTCATCCCCAGCGCCCTTGCAGCAGCAGAAAGCGACCCCTCTTCGGCAGTAACCAAGAAAGACCTGGCATGATTCCAATCAAATTTTACCGATCTCCAATCCATTTCTGTAACACCTCTATCTATGCATATATGCATAGATATTATAGAAAAATACCATATTACTATTATTTACTGCATAGCTTAAACTAATACCTCAAACATATAATTACAATCAAACATTAAGGATGGAAACATGTCGGTCTTAGTAGTAGGCGCTAGCGGTGGCACTGGACGTTTAGTCGTAGAACAGTTATTACACAGTGGTAAGCGTGTGAAAATCATCGTCAGAAACAAGACAAACCTCAGTCAATATGCCCAAAAACACTCTCAATTAACCATCATTAAAGCCAATATACTGGCTATGAGCGACGAACAACTCGCTCGGATAGTCCAAGATTGCTCTGCTGTTATCAGCACACTTGGACACAAACTTAGTTTTCGGGGGGTATTTGCACCCCCTCGTACATTAGTCACGGATGCAACAAAAAAGTTGTGCGAGGCGATTATTAGCCACAATACCAATAAGAAGGTCAAGTTCATACTGATGAACAGTAGTGGCGTGCGCAACCCTGATCTGAATGAAATGATTTCTAGCGCTCAAAAAATGGTGATTTTTACATTGTGCCATATACTGCCACCTCATCGGGATAACGAGCAGGCAGCTAAATATTTACGCACTAGAATAGGCGGGCGTCATCCGCAGCTAACATGGGTTTCAATCAGACCTGATGCGCTAGTGGATCATCTGCGAGAATCTGCATATGAAATGTACCCCTGTCCAACGCGCAGTGCCATATTTAATTCAGGTATCTGTAGTAGAATAAACGTCGCAAGCGCTATGCGGGATTTGGTTGTTGATGACCTGCTCTGGGCGAAATGGCAAGGCAGTATGCCGGTATTATATAATAGTGCTCAGATATAGATTTGAGTCAAATATCACCCTTTTCGCACAAGCCGACTCTTTGTTAGTGCTTTCAGGTCAAGTATGTAGCCTGCACGCTAAGCTTTCCAGTGAACGGAAATAATATCAGAACGTTTTATATTTTAGGATACTAGTGTGCGGTTTAAAAAAAGATGTGATGCAATAGAGCTTTAACCTCGGGGATTACGGTAAAATGGTTGTTAACTAAACAGCTATTTTCCCAACCAGAGGTTAAGCGTGAAACATTCTAATAGCATTTTCCACCAACGTTCCCTCCTGTGTCAGGATAGAGTTCCGACGTTTCATTGCCAAAATGACGCAATGCTACGCCATCGTGGGGACAAAATTTTTCTGCGTCGCTTAAATCATGAATAATTTCGGTGCGCGGTAATTCTTCAGGAATTGAAGCCCGTTTTTTCTTACGCTTATGAGCAGGAACGCCAGTGCTTTCTTCTTCAATTAACGCGTGATCGTCACCTAACAATTCAGCTTCATCGAATAAATTAAATTGATCAGTGCTCAGTTTTTAACTCGATGAATCAAAGCGCTACTGGACCATGTAGCGAATATATTCTTCTAGCGTCTGGATTTTATGATCTTTATTTTCGAGAGAATCATCTTGCTTTCGCAGCGTAATACTTTGCTCAGATAGCTGCGACTCCAACGCGGCAAGACGTTGTTTTAGTTCGATAAATTATTGATTTTCATCAACGTTTTTAATAATGTTATTTTACCTCAATGATCGAGATAAACCGAGTTAAATTAAATAGATTCATGAGCTTTCATGGCCTTAATATCAAAACCTCGTAGTAACCAATGCAGTTGTTCTTCACTGATATCGATCGTCTCTAGTTCATGCTTTTTTGGCCATTTGAACTTGTCGTTTTCAAGGCGTTTATACCAAAGGCAGAAGCCTGTTTTATGCCAATACAGAAGTTTCAGCTTGTCGCGGCGTTCACTGCAAAAACAAAAACAGCGCGCCAGCATTGAGAGATTGTTTCATTTCGAGTTCAACAATCGCAGTAAGGCCATTAATCTGTTTACTAAAATCGACGGGGTCACGATGCAAATAAACCTCTGGGGCATCAACAAACATTTTGATGAGAGCATCCCTATTAATTTTGCTAGCCAAACGACGTCTGTTGAGCTTGGAGTGGATAACGTTGCTTTGCCAATACTGAGGGTAATCACCGTTGTTGAAAGCTCAGTTTTTTCGGCGACGGTTACTTTACTAAAGGCGGAAGATTTAATAAAGGAAGATCTTGTTTGCGACAGAAATCGATGATGGATAAGTCACTGATTTGTTGCGCCTGAATCAATTCAAGCGATTGTTGTTTCGTGCGTCTCATAGCGTTCTCCTCAAATGATTTAAGATGAATCATACGGCTACGCGCGTGTTATTAAGAAGGGAGGTTATGAGGCGCTTACCTATTTTCAACTGCCCGCACCGGATTGGCCTAATGAATGGCTATTATCGCACGGGTTTTTAGATTGGAAAATTTGCTCCTGAGTCGCTTCATAAGGCGATTAGAGAAATCGGATAGCCACGTGATCGCTATGCAGATTCAAGCGTCGCAGAGGACTTTAGATAGCAGGTTAGGTGTGATTAATAATAGTAGTTCAGCTGCAAATAAAATCTGATTTTATACCTAAAAATCCTGTCAAGTACTATTTGTACTGAATAGTTACAAAATTTCAAACAATTGTCAGTTAATACATACTTATAGGATGCTAAGTGATGCAGCGATGTTGCTGGTATATTTCTAAGAGTGTTGTTGAAGGCACCTAGAGACATGCGAACAAGTCTCGCACGTCTCTTGCATACAGAACATTGTGAGATCTAAGCATCAATTACAGGCGCTCTGTGGTGGTCGACAAAAATTGATAAAAAAAACAGATCGAATTGCTCTGAAAGCCCCGAATAGCCTGCTCAAAAACGGCCAGCCACTGGTCAGTTAACTCTGTAATACTCGCTATTGCACTGCGTTACCGACTCGGTATTTAGCCGCTTTAAACCCGCAGAGAAAATACAGGACTAATTCATATGCCCTTATGCAAAGGATCATGCCCTGACGATCTCTTTTTTAAAATTTTTAGTGGCTGGTCGACTTTTTCGAATATAATTCAAAATTGATACTGGCACGACCTTTCTAGCCACAAAGCCTGGAATTTCTTTTCGATCAATTAAGTGGTTTAAACGGCTTTCGATCGCACATAAGTTTTTAAAATCACCCATGGCCACAAATGAGATCGCCTCACCGGATTCTCCTGCGCGCCCCGTTCGACCGATGCGATGAATATATTCTTCTGGCTTAAAGGGTAAATCATAATTAACCACACGGCTAAGTTTGCCAATATCAATGCCGCGAGCCGCGACGCCAGTAGCCACTAAATACTTCAGGCTGCCAGATTTAAAATCTGTGAGTATTTGCTCACGCATGGCTTGGCTTCTATCTCCATGAAGAGACTCCGCCTTAATTCCGCGTTTTTGCAATTGGTTAACGAGTTTAGCAGCGCCGTGTTTCTTTTCGATAAAAATCAGGGCCCGGTCCCATTTTTGTTCAGTTATTAAGTAACTTAATAACGCAGATTTGGTGTCTTTATCGACAGTAATTAACCATTGTTTGATTGAAGGTGCGGCTTTTTGGTTCACTGCAACTGATATTTCAACCGCAGCCTCACTCAATGTACTATCAGAAAAATCATCGGCCAGTGCTAAAACGTCATCGTTCATCGTTGCCGAGAACAATAAATTCTGGCGTAAAATGGGGAGGCGATCAACAATTTTATCTATGTCATCAATAAACCCCATATCTACCATTCTGTCCGCTTCATCTAATACTAAGGTTTCAAGTTGATCAAAATGCAACGCTCGTTGATGAGCAAGATCAAGTAACCTGCCCGGTGTGGCGACTAAAATATCTATACCTTCAATTAAACGCTGCTTTTGATCTTGTGAGTCAACACCGCCATAAACCGCCATAGAGCTTAAGTTTAAATGTTGACTGTAGCGGACAATGTTTGTGTCTATTTGCATCGCCAATTCTCTGGTAGGTGTTAGAATAAGTACGCGAATACGCTTGCCTCTAAGCTTAGATTGTCGATTCACTTTTTCTAAAATAGGCAATACAAAAGCGGCTGTTTTGCCGGTTCCAGTTTGGGCAGTTGCAATTAGATCTTTACCTGAAAGAATGATCGGGATGGCTTGTGTTTGAATAGGTGTAGGTAGACTATAACCTTGTTCTTCGATGGCTTGTAAAATAGGATTAGATAATCCAAGGTTTGAAAATGACATAGAGTCTCAGATAGTTAGTTAATAAGTTCAGGAGAATATCATAGCACTCATGCTAATTGGGTAATAGACGCATCAAGGTGAGTGCACTAACCTCTGGGAGAGTCTTTAATGGTTAGCTCGAGCGACGGCTTTATAAATTGTGCTAGATCCACCTCTGACACATAACTAGTGGCTTAATTCAGAAGTCTCGACCAAAACGAAAATAGCATATTGTAATCGAGGTAATATTGGTGCGCTCTTAAAACACGTATTGAATAAAATTTTTATAAAAAAACATTCTTAGTGCTCACAATTACAAGGCTATAGCGATGAGCACTAAGGAAGTAGCGAACAAGGCCAAAACGGCCCTGTGATTCAGGATGATTTTTGATTGAGGCAATGGTTACAGGCGCTCTGGTTGTGCGACGAAAACCAATAACAAAGAGCAATAATCATCCTGAACGCCCTGTAGGGTTGGTATCTACAGAGAACATTTGGGGACTTATTCGCTGCTTCCCTAAGCAACAGCAGACAAAATAACATATATGCTCAGGTTTATTAACGCTAAACAGCTATTTTCTGAATAGATAGTTAGCATATAATTAATGCACTATTAATTATTTTTAATAACTATCAAATAAGTGATAACATAAAGTCTTATATCGGGGATTCAAATCCGAAGTGCATCACTGCTTAAGCTGCTAGGACAGCTATGTGTTCGGCCATTAAATCACCTGGCGTTTTATAACCCAACAACTTTCTTGGCCGTGTATTTAATCTTTCAACTGCTCGCCTAACCTCACACTGTGTTACTTTTTTGAAGTCGGTCTTTTTAGGAAAATACTGTCGAAGTAAACCATTAGTATTTTCATTTAATCCACGCTCCCACGAACTGTATGGGTGAGCAAAATAAACATCAGCATCCAGCGCTTCGCTAATT
>JAWUWK010000001.1:0-40150 GCA_034111875.1 Gammaproteobacteria bacterium | reverse complement strand
GTAAGATAGCAATTCTATTGCAGTAAGATAGCAATTCTATTGCAGTAAGATAGCAATTCTATTGCAGTAAGATAGCAATTCTATTGCAGTAAGATAGCAATTCTATTGCAGTAGGGGAGCTATTAGGTCCTAAAAAGAGTTCCTTACTGCGCTTTCAAACGACATTAAGTCAAGTCACAAGAGATTTTATATGAGCAATATACTCACACCCCCTGCTCGGGGATTTAGCCAAGTAGAATTCGCAGAGCGCACCAAAAAATTACAACAGCGGATGAAAGATCAGCGTATAGACGCCGTTTTCTTTACCACAGAACAAGAATTTCGCTATTTCAGTGGCTTTAAATCGCAATTTTGGGAGAGCCCCACGCGTCCTTGGTTTCTGGTGGTGCCTGTCACCGGAAAACCTATTGCTGTGGTCCCGGGCATAGGTGCTGCAGGATTCACTCATACTTGGATTGAAGATGTACGTTGTTGGCCCTCACCACGCCCAGAAGATGACGGTATTAGTTTACTCAGTGATACATTGTGTGAGGTGAGTTCTGTCGGGGGAGTTATCGGGGCGATGCTGGGCCCTGAAACCCATTTACGGATGCCTGCGTCAAACTATCAAACACTGCACAGTCGTCTGAATCAGCGAAGTGTTATTGATATCAGTGACATTGTGCGCGATATTCGCAGTATTAAAAGTACTGCTGAAATCGAAAAATTGCGCTTCGTGTGTAATGTTACCGCTGAGGGGTTCAATTACTTACTTGAGTATTTACGCGCCGGAATGACGGAACGTGAAGCCTGCAAAGCCATGCACATTGAGATGTTGGGATTAGGTGCTGACGCTTGTCCCTATTTGATTTCCGCTTCAGGACCTGGCGGTTACGACGATATTATTATGGGGCCTAGTGATCGTGAATTGTTGCAAGGCGATGTTCTAATTATAGATACTGGCGCGAATTTCGATGGCTATTTTAGTGACTTTGATCGCAATTTTGGGTTTGGCGAAGTGAGCAGCGCCACGCATCGTGCCTATGAAGCAGTCTATGCGTCCACAGAAGCAGGCTTAGCCACGGCGGCACCTGGACGCACCACTGGTGATATTTGGCAGGCGATGTGGTCAGTGTTAGAAAAAGCCGGGGCTTTAGGCAATGACGTCGGCAGGATGGGACATGGCTTGGGAATGCAACTGACAGAGTGGCCTTCAAATGTCGAAGGTGGTGATGTGATTTTACAAGCGGGGATGATACTGACCTTAGAGCCCGGAATGACCTTTGCACCGGGCAAAATGATGGTGCACGAGGAAAATATTTTGATTACAGAAAGCGGCTGCGAAATGCTGCATCAGCGCGCTTGGTCTCAATTACCTATTATAAAAGGCTAGCGGCTTTTCGGGCTTGGCCGATGATAGCGAGAAAAAGTAGATTTGAGACAGGTTTCTGGATTTTTTGAGGCGAATAGCGGGCTATTTAACCAGAAAGAGCGGGGAATATGGCCAAATCCTGATTTTTTCGGCCTAGATTAGTGTTGAGCCCGACGAACTACTAAGAATGCAGCTATTATTTGATGCATAGCCCTCACAGCTATTTAAGGCTGTGGTGGGATGTTCCCTTTGGCTAGGTAACATCGCACTCTAAGCGCTGAACAGACACAAGCGATCAACGAAAAAATGCTCAGTTAGATTTTAGGACATTAGAAAAACTAAGATGACGATGGCGCTCACATATTAGAAACCATTTCAGAATTGCGCCCTAATGGCTTTATCGTCATATTAGCGATAAGTATCGAGAATCTTTTTTTTGGTTTATAGCAAATAATATAACCTTTCATTTAAAGGGGTAGCTACTCAGACTTGCGGGTATGACTGATGGCGATGTTGATTTAACCAAACGCGTTATAGTCAATTCACGGGATGAAATTGGCCAACTAGGCATAGCTTTAATCGTTTTATTGAGCAGGTAGAAAGTTTAGTGGCGAATGCCCAACATTCAACCCAAGAAGTCGATAACTTTGCTCATTACCAACGTCAACATAGCCAATGATGGAGTAGCAGTTAAACTAAGTGAACTTGATTTCAATGTCTATGGGCGAGCTTTCGGGTAGCGCGAGAGAGATATAAAAAAATACCGATGCATCTGCAACTATTGTTGCACTGGGACTAAGTAAGTTATTAGTGGTCAAGAGTCATCCCACTCTAGTGTATCCTGCGTGGCAAGATTGCATTCACATATCACCAATATACATTCTGTGATTGCTAAACTTGCCAAAGAAACTGATACAATAGTGGGCGTGGTTAGGGTCATTAAAGGCATGAGTGAACACACCAATTTATTGGCACTTGAAGCACCGAGGGCTGGGGGGCAGGCCGAGATTTTGCGGTGGTTGCCGACGAAGTTAGAACATTTGCCAACCGTACAAAAGTGTCATTATTAGATATTGCAGAAATTATTCATAAACTACAAGATCAAACCAATAGTGGCGAGATAAATTAAGGTCACGTTATTAACACACAAGATAGCTTTAATGAGATAGAGAAATCTATTGAGCAGATTAATAGCCTGATTTCATCGGTGGCGGGTGCTTGTAGTGAGTAATCAAGTCGGTGAAAGAGTATCGACTGTTCACTCCCTAAGTCAACACAGTGGTAGAGCTTTAAATAAATTTAAAGTTTAATTTTTATCCGCGCGATAAAAAAATCAGCGGTTCACTGCATAATAAAAGCTAAATGACGTTAACTGCTCTGTTACCTTAACATTCTTCGCGCCAACCTCTTGTTAGGAGTTGCCAGTTTGCAATGCAAAAACTAGAGAGACTCTATGGGCAAACATTATGATCACCCTCTACCAAAAAATGAAGAAGCTAGGCTTGATGCACTTCATAAATACGATATTTTCGACTCTCTTCCAGAAAAAAGCTACGAGAATATTGCAAAATTAGCAGCACATATTTGCGGTGTGGATAAAGCTATTATTTCCTTTCTTAATGAAACGAGCAAATGGCACAAAGCGAATTACAACATCGATACCATAGAAGTTCCCAGAGGCTTTGCCATTTTTTCACGCACTATACTCAATATTGAGCCCTTGGTGATCAATGATACTTTAGATAACCCAGAAACCAGTTCGATAGGTATAGTATGTAATCCTCCTTACGTTAGATTTTACGCTGGGGTGCCCTTATTAACTGCAGACAATATAGCACTTGGCACTTTATGTGTTGTCGATAGCCGACCTAATGCACTCAGCGCTAAACAGATTGATTTACTGATGATGTTGGGAAATCAGTTATTGGTCTAGAAAAAGAGAAATATGCGTTATAAAAATCTAGAGCTGAACTTACAATTGTGAACCAAGAATTAGAGTACATATCAAGGACTGATGAACTGACTAAACTCAATAATAGACGTTACTTTAATTCTATCCTTTAGCCGAAATTATTCACAGTGATCAATCGGGTAATGCCTTGAGCCTACTCATGATCGATATTGATCATTTCAAATTATTCAATGATTTGCATGGTCATGCCTTTGGTGACAAAGTGTTAGCTGAAGTAGGGGCTGCGATTAAAAAAGTAACAGATGACAAACATTTCTGCGCCCGTTATGGCAGCGAAGAGTTTGTGGTTTTAATGCCAGGTATCTCAATAAAAAAGGCATTGCTTATAGTTGAAAGATTTCTAGAGTCGATAGCATCAACAAATATCTACAATGATTATATACAAGTGAGTACTGGGATTGCGCAGCACCAATCGAATAATAGCTATGATGTGCTTTTGAATAAGGCCGATGTGGCTTTAATCAGAGCAAAGAATGCGGGTAGAGATTGTGTAAAGGCTTAAAGCAGCGGGCGAAATATAACCGCTACTGTGCTGGGTTTGGATTTGATACTCGACGTTGGTTAAAATTGGGGATTAGTACAAGCGGTTGCAATTCAAAGCTTTCTTTATAAAAACAGCTTGATTATGCGACCCAAAATATCCTAATCTGAACTCAATTCGATAATATCACTGTGGGATTTTTCAGTAGGCTTTCAGATTCGCCTATTCAAAGGTACAGCGATTTAAGTTAAAAAAAGCCCGTTTCTCTAACGTCTAAAAGACAGCCGTATCTTGCTGAATTATCACTAATTTCGTCATTTATTATGAATTTTTGATAAGGTGTCATTGTAATCTAATAAAATTCAAACGCCTCAGATAGACTGGTTTGAACGTAAATGCCGACACTGAATGTTGGATTAAATAACAAAATTTATCAATACCTCTCAAAGAGGTTTGGCTATTTAGTTGTGCAAAGAGTAAAGCAATCAATGGGTCCCAGCATGAAAGTGTTCTGGTTCGGTTATCTCCATTATAGCGATCAACCACTTTTTGGAGGGAGATTTTAAAACTTGATGAAGAATACTGGTAGAATGTTTCACGCTTAATCTCGGGTTTTGAAAATAGGCATCTTGACAACAACAATTCTCCCGTAAACCCTGAGGTTATCTCTTATGTTATGCAAGGGTCATTAAGGCATGAAGACAGTGAAGGTAAATAAACATATTGTGTCCGCAGGTGACATTCAGCGCATGAACGCAGGCAGTGGTGTAATGCATTGTGAATATAATGCTTCAAAAAAAGAGACAATAAAATTTTCACAAATTTGGATTCAACCCAATAAGATGGTGATTAAGCCAAGTTATGAGCAGAAAAAAATTCCCCACAGAGATCCATTAACACCGTTGGTCACTGGCAAAGGGGCGAAGTGTTCGTTGTCATTGATTCAAGATGCTAGTTCATCTCGCTTAGTTTTAACAGAGCAGGTGACTTTCAAGCAAATTTTCCGCAAGCGTCCTGTATAGTTACATCTTATTAATGGCGAAGTCATGCTGGGTGGCCACTATTTCCAAGCAGGAAACGCTTATAACGTCGAACTAACACAAAATATTGAGCTTGATACTCTGTGGTTGGAATTATCGGTAAACCCTAATATGGACATAACTAGCCTAGTAATAATCGCCACCGTTGTTGTACTAATGGGTATTTCAAAATCAGCCTTTGCGGGGGCGTTAGGGGTATTTGCGGTGCCTCTTTTAATGTTGAATTTGCCTGCCGCACAAGCGATTGCTTTAATGTTGCCTTTGCTGATTATGGCTGACATGTTAAGTGTCAGAAGCTTTTGGAAAAAATGGGATAATCAACTACTAATGTCACTTATTCCCGGGGCACTGGTAGGTATTGTTATCGCTTACTTAATTATAGATAGGATAAGTGCTGCACATCTGCAACTGATTATTGCCATTATCTGTATTTTTTTCTCACTCAAGAACCTAGTTTTCAAACAGACGACACTCTCCATTTTGAGTAATACAGCCGGTGCTTTGGTGATGTCGATGTTTGCAGGTATAACTAGTACTTTAGTGCACGCAGGGGGGCCACCGATTATTATTTACTTTACTGCTATTGGTCTAACGCCCAATAAGTTTGTGGCGACCTCTGCTATCTTCTTCGCCATGATGAATATTTTTAAAGTAATGGCCGCAATCTCTTTGGGGTTATTGACTCATGACACTATTTTAACGGCACTGGCATTTTTCCCTTTGGCATTCATTGGCAATTGGCTTGGTGTAAAGATTAATACACTATTAAATAAAAAGTCATTTTTAAAAGTTATGAACTACTTACTTCTGCTTTTGGGCTGCTGGTTATTGCTATCCTAAGGAAAAAATATATCGAGGATTGCGCTCGCTATTTAATGCCGAGGTCTCATTTAAAATGCTGATTTTTCGCAGTCCTTAAGCGATAAGTCCGAAAGACTCCTTGCTTATGGACTGATCAGGCACTCTTGATACAACGGCTAAAATAGCTTTACTGTCAAATGTTGGATGCTGTTGACAAACCATGCCAATGCTTCACCTTGATTATCCTTGCGCCAAGCCATGCACAAACCGTTACTTCTCTTTTCAGATTCTGCTATTGCCAAAGTGACAAGTTGTCCAGATTCTAATAAATTTTTAATCCGATGAATGGGCAGAAATCCCACGCCTAAGCCCAGCAAGTGCGCTTCTATTTTTTTCTCAATACTCGGTACCGTAAGGCGTGCTTGGCCGTCGAGCAAACCGGCTGAACGCGCTGGTAAATGCTTAGAGCTATCGGCTACAACCACTGAAGGGTAATGTTTAATCATTTGATTGGAAAGCGGCTGTGGCTCATTAATTAACGGATGATCTTTGGCCACCGCAAAAACAAAGTCAATGTTACCAAGGTTATGGATAGCAAAATCATTGTTATAGGGCTCACCAGTCGCACCAATAATTAGATCGGAACTTCCCGCGACTAATGAATCCCAAGTACCACCAAACACTTCTTCTGTGACACGGATATTAATCCAGGGGTAGCTGTGTTGAAATTGGCTAATTAAACCGTAAATAGGTTGAAACAGTAAAACACTATCGACACAAATGCGCAGTTCCAATTCCCAGCCCTTGGCAGATTTTTTTGCCATGTGAGTCAATTCGTCAGTGGCTTTTAAAATAAGCCTTCCCTGCTCGACAATTAATAGACCCACAGCAGTTAATTCAGCCTTGCGCTTGCTGCGATCAAACAGCGCGATATCAAGGTCGTTCTCCAGTTTGCTTACTGTATAGGAAATGGCTGATGGCACACGAAATAATTCTTCAGCGGCCCCAGCAAAGCTCTTTTTACGCTCAATGGCATCTAGTACCTTTAAAGCATCGAGTGTTATAGGTGAATTCATTACATCAAACCTTTTGAACTATAGATTCAAATATTACCGTTATTAATTTTCAACGTCATTAAATATAATAGTTTTAATATTCAAATAAAATGAAGCTTAAAGAGAAAAATGAGCTCTTCTGTCATCACTAAACTGATTACAACCAATGCTGGCAGCGCTGCTTTAGCCCTTAGAATTCCAAGCGAAATAGTTTGTATCGCCCACGGCGCACATAAATTATTTGGCTGGTTCGGCGGCTACGGCATTAAAAGCACAGGCCAACGGATGGCATCTCTCGGTTTAGAACCTGGATATCAAATGGCATTATTAGCGGGTAGAGCTGAATGTTTTGGCGGTATTGCATTATTACTCGGACTGCTTGTTCGCCCAGCCGCCTTAATGATTAGCATTACTAGGTTAGTGGCCATTTTAAGCGTGCATTTCGTCAATGGTTTATTCATGAGTAACAATGGCTATGAGCTTGGATTGGCTCTGCTAGTGATATCTATTTCTTTGGTCATTTGCGGTGCTGGCACATTATCCTTGGACAATGTGTTAAAACAACGCATTGCTTAGGAGCCTGTTGGACTTAACGCTCCTTGTGTTTGCATGGCCGATGTGAATAATCGGCCACGAAGGTAGCGGCAATCATGACATAGCGTACTTATTAAAAACGCTCATATAGCGTAATCAAGATTTAACCCAAGAGATATAGACAATGAAAAAAGTAAAATCCAGTTGGAACAGCAGCATTGATTCAGGCGAGTATCAGCGTAAAGATTCACAATTCAGAAATTGGATAACGGCTGATGGCAGCGCCGGTATAACAGGCCGTGCCGGCTTTGAAGCTGAAGCGGGTCGTTATCATCTCTATGTATCACTCGCTTGTCCTTGGGCGCATCGCACCTTGATTTTCCGTCAGTTAAAAGGCCTTGAAGACTTAATCACGGTCAGTGTCGTTCATCCTGACATGCATGATAAAGGCTGGAGTTTTAAGCATGATGACGAATCCGCGAAACTTTATGGCACAACAGGTGACGATTTGCATGCTAGTGAATACATGTCTGAAAAATACCTCGTACAAGATCCCCACTACACAGGGGTTATTAGTGTGCCTGTGTTATGGGATAAGCAAGAAAAAGTGATTGTCAATAATGAGTCATCTGAAATTATTCGCATGTTTAATAGCGCTTTTAACCAGCTTACCGGGAATACGTTAGATTTTTATCCCGATCATTTGCAACAACAAATAGACCAAGTGAATGAGCTTGTATACCACAATATTAATAATGGCGTTTATAAAACCGGCTTTGCCACGACCCAGCAAGCCTATGACAAGAATGTAAAAGGCTTATTTTCAGCCTTACAGCAACTTGACAACAAGCTATCGACACAGCGTTACTTAACGGGTAATCAAGTGACCGAGGCCGATTGGCGTCTATGGGCAACATTAGTGCGTTTTGATTCGGTTTATCACACTCACTTTAAATGTAACTTGAATTTGATCAAAGAGTTCTCAAACTTGTACCACTATATGTTAGAGCTGTATCAAATGCCTAATATCGCCAAAACCGTGAATATGGCACATATTAAACAGCATTATTATGCGAGCCATCTCTCTATTAATACCTACGGCATAGTGCCCATAGGGCATAGCCAAGATTGGTTAGCGCCGCATCATCGTGAACTGATTGGGGCATAAACTAACACGTCTCTGAAAAATCAAACAGGCTCCTATGTCGAATATCGTATGCAATGGCGTGATGATAGCGCCGCCAGTTGTCTTTAAAGACATTTTCGATTGAGTGCCTTACTGGGTAACGGTTGATTGAGAAATAAAAGCCTTTAAAAACAAGGATAAAGCTAGGGTGCGAGCAATTGGGTGTAATATTCTGGCTATATTAAGGATAAGATAATGAATATATTAAAGACAGTAAGATCACAGGCAACCCAAGATGGCGATGGGGTTAAAATTTCTCGTGTCTCCGACTTTTCTGGAACACTCTTTGACCCTTATTTAATGATTGATGAGTTAAAGTCTGATGACAAAAATGATTTTATTGGCGGGTTTCCGGCACATCCTCACCGAGGTATCGAAACCTTTACCTATATGATCAAAGGGGGCTTTGAACACAGGGATCAACTGGGTAATAGCGCCTTGATTACGGCGGGCAATGTGCAGTGGATGAGTACTGGCTACGGCGTTATTCACTCTGAAATGCCAATGACTGATGAAAATGACAGTATGCACGGTTTTCAAATATGGTTGAACATGCCAGCCAAAGACAAATTGCGTGTCGCACGTTATCAAGACTCAAGCAGTTTGCCGGATATTAAAAATCAAACAGGTGCCTGTCTTAAATTACTTGCCGGTCAATGGACGTTTGCAGGAAAAACAGCTTCATCACCATTAATCGGTTTAACTGCAAGTGCCGCTCTGGCGGACTTAACTTTAGATAGTCTCGGTAGTGCGACGCTTGATTTATCCGAGGCAGAACAAGTATTAGTCTATGTGCACACTGGGAGTTTTTCCTCTCCCTATTTAAAAACCGGAGAACTGGCGATTGTCGATGCTCAACAGACATTAGCGATTACAGCGGGAAAACAAGGGGCTGGTGGGCTTATTTTAGTGGGCAATAAAATAAATGAAAAGATCGTACACATGGGGCCTTTTGTGATGAATACCGAACGAGAAATTCGTCAAGCAGTGAGTGATTATCAACAGGGGCTTTTCGGCAGTATTACCTAAGGTTTTTGTGACGGATAAGAAATGAAGAAGAATGCTGGCGGCTTGGCTTGGGATGATTTGTTATGTGAATGAATCTCCCTTCCTCAATCCCCTAATGAATATTAAATCTAAATTCGACAGTCGAATGATGAAAGTTTGCAAAAACTCTTGAAGCACTTAGAAAAATGTCTCATCACGACCAGAAAAAAGGACAACCTAAAAATTATTTTGATATTTTATGAATATTCAGAATTTTAAACTATACTGTTTTAAAGGAATAGCCAATGCAGAGTGTAGCCATTTACGGATCAAATGCGAAGGCAAGCTTGAACTACTTGATAGTAAGAAGTTTAAATGGGTAAACACCATGATTGGCAATGTATAAATGGCTATTACGGGGACTTACCATTCAATAAGTTCAAGGCACCTACCTAGATATTTTGCTGAATTTTGTTTTAGGTTTAACAATCGATTTAACCTAAGAAAATTAGTAACTATTGAGTACGAAACTTGCTTAACAGGGTTTTTAAGTATAAATCCAGATTTTATTTGCAGCTAAACGACTATTATTAATCACACCTAACCTGCTATCTAAAGTCCTCTGCGACGCTTGAATCTGCATAGCGATTACGTGGCTATCTGATTTCTCTAATCGCCTTATGAAGCGACTTAGAAGAAAAATTTTCAATTTGAAAACCCCTGCGATAATAGCCATTTATTAGGCCAATCCGGTGCGGGCAGTTGAAAATATCGACGTCGATTCCGCAATCAGTTCTGTCAAAGAGCTTCTTGATAAAGAGCTAGATCTGTCGCATTCTCTTAAGGCCGCTCTGGAAGTATTGATTCTCTTGGTGTCGCTCTTTCTCAACCGCACCACACTGTTCATGTTGATGAAACCGGCATCAACATGAACGGCAAAGATCACTGGCTACACCGCGCATCGAACAGCTCATTGACCCTCTTTTACCCCCACACGAAGCGGGGTTGTGAAGTGATAAGCGAGATGGGAATCTTACCCTTCTTTAACGGCGTGTTATGTCATGATCACTGAAAACCTTATTACCGCTACGAATGCGCCCACTCGCTGTGTAATGCCGACCACCTCCGAGAGATAGAACGGGCCTGGGAGCATGGCCGCCAGCAATGGGCTAAGGTGATGAAAGCTCTGCTGACTGAAATTAATAACGCCGTGGATGACGTGGGTGGTCAGTTGTCAGCAATAGAATCTAAACAATGGCGAGAAAAGTATCGAACACTTCTCAAAACAGCTGATATAGAATGCCCACCACCCGATGAAAGTGAGCGCAAAGAAGGAAAACCAGGCAAGTTAAAACGATCAAAAGCCCAGATTTTCTGGAAAGATTGCGAATCTTCGAACAACATGTGCTGCGTTTTATGGATGTTGAGTGGGTGCCATTCACCAATAATCAGGGTGAGAACGATCTGCGCATGACAAAAGTACAACAAAAAATATCTGGTTGCTTTCGATCAATGGAAGGAGCGAAAATTTTTTGTCGAGTTCGAAGTTACCTGACTACTTGTCGTAAGTAAGGTGTGTCCGCGACGCAGGCTTTGTCGTAGCTTTTTCAGGATAAAACTCCTGAATTCATGAACAAAACTTAGATAAAATCCTGAAGAGGAACTGATTGGTAGAGTAATGGTAAATACCTCCCCAATGCCTAATAATTATTTAAAGTTAGCTGAAACATGTGGGTGGTCAGGTAAAAGTTTGGGGTGTTAGCAAGCAATAAACGACACCGGTGTTTTGTGCTTGATCGCTGCTTTCTTAGTGAATGCTATCCAAATTTTTTGATTGTCGTTCAGTTTGATACTCACTATGGATCAGAAATTGAGCTATGGCATCAGCAGATAAAGGTTTGGCAATATAATAACCTTGCGCATAGTCACACTGCATATCTGCTAACAACTCAAGCATAGCTTTTGTTTCAACACCTTCGGCAACCACCTTTAGCTTCAAAGAGTGTGCCAAATCAATCATAGCCTTTATTACTTTGTCGCTGTGCTCGCTCATATTAAACAGGAAGCTTTTATCTATTTTCAACTCATCGACGGGCAGCATGGTCAAATAGGCGAAAGATGAATAGCCTGTGCCAAAGTCATCAATGGATACAGTAAAACCTTTGGCGGTGAGTTGGTTCAAAATTTCGATCGCCTGATCAGGTTTATCCATTGCAGTGGATTCAGTAATTTCCAAGTTTATACTACTAGGAGGTATTTTGGATATTTTGCATATATTCTCCAACAGATCGGGTATTTCAGGCTGGTTAAAGACGCTGCCGGACAAATTGATAGAAATCGATAGCGATTTATCGGCTTGGTAATAGGCTTTACACTCATTGCAAGCTTGCTGAAAAACCCATAGGGTCAAATCATGAATACTACCATTTCGCTCACAAATAGGAATAAATTCTACCGGCGAGATCAGCCCCAAGATTGGGTGTTGCCAGCGAACCAATGCTTCTATCTTAGTCACACGCTTGGATTTGATCTCTAATATTGGTTGGTAGACTAGAAATAATTGGCAATCTTCTATCGCTGTATTTAAGTCTTGACTCAATGTAGATTGGCGTCTCAATCTCGAGTCTTCTTCAGCGCTATAGAGCGCGTAGTTAATACCAGATTTTTTTGCCTGATACATTGCCA
Organism: Gammaproteobacteria bacterium; assembly: GCA_034111875.1. Taxonomy (GTDB): domain Bacteria; phylum Pseudomonadota; class Gammaproteobacteria; order Pseudomonadales; family Balneatricaceae; genus Rs1. Next base: position 28,058 of record JAWUWK010000001.1, on the reverse strand, counting down.
TATCTGCATTCTTAACCAGTGTGACTGCTTCTTCTCCATGTTGTGGGTAAATCGCAGTACCAATATTAGCATTAATTAGAACGCTCTCAATATCAGCAGCATTGAAAACTACAGGCGCTTGCAAAGCCTGAATAAATTTTCTAACTACCGACTCTCCGTGATTATCATTGTCCAGCGCAAATAAAGCGTAAAACTCATCTCCTCCCATACGCGCGAAAGTGTCGGTGCTGCGCAAAACGTTAGAGAGACGCCTCGCGACTTCGATAAGTATTAAGTCCCCAACGTGATGACCGTAATTATCGTTGATGTCTTTAAATTTTGTCAGATCGATACTCGCCACAATAAATTGACTGTTATTACGCTGCCCAATTTTAATAAACTGTTCCAGACGATCTTGAAATAGTGTTCGATTGGGCAAAGCGGTCAAAGCATCGTGCAATGCTAAATGTTTCAGCTCTTGATTGGCTTTAGAGAGAGAGTTCGTGCGCTTTAGAACACGTTCCTCCAGCTTGCGTTTTTGACATTCAATCACCGCCATTTTATCGACAATAGCGATGCGCATCTGATTAAAGTTAGTCGCTAACAATGACAACTCATCGTCATGCTTAGACTTTACTAAATCGTCGAGGGCTTTTGGGCTGTTGAGCGTTTCAAGTTTGTCTGGATTTAATGCGCTGGCGGCATTGGACAATGCATTTAATGGTTTAGCAATGAACTTGTTAACAAAATACAAAAAGAACAACCACAACGCGGCGGTTTTTATTAGCGAATTGATAATGATTAATATAAAACTGTATTTAACACGATCTATTATCGTATTGACATCAGTGTAAATGTGACCGTAACCAAGGAACTCCATAACACCATGTTCGACCTCTAGATAAACTATGGGGAATCTATATTCATATAAGGTGTGATGCACTCTCGAGCCAGTCTGCAGCAGTTTGATTTTTTGTATTCCAGGATATTGAAGTTTCTCGCTCGAAATAATCTGGCTGTCTTGATTCACGACATTACCGATTGACGCTAAAATCTTGTTATCTTCGGTCTCTATTTTAATTCCTGATACGGTATCCATTTGCGTCATTCCAAAAAGTGTAATTTTGAGTTGAGGGATATCGAATGACCATATCGAATTCATAAAACTGTCTTTGAATGTCTTCTCAAGATCGTAAAGCTGACTAAATACATCACTTCTTACATGGCGATATTCAGCGAGTAACTGGATACCAGTAAGGAGCAGAGTAACGATCAAGTAACAACCAAAAACGTAGCGCAGTAAGCGAAGACTAATGTTGTTTTTAAGTTTACTCATTGGTCACTTTTAGGCCGTACTTGGCTTGCAGCTTGGCTAAAGTGCCATCATTGATTAGTGTGTTCAGAGCATTACGCATAGGTTCAAGGATTCGTTCATCGCTCGACTTGTGAAAAGCGTAGCCCATAGTTGAAAATTTTAATATATCGATAATTTCAAATTCGTCTGGGTTAATATTAGCGGCTTCAAATAAAAGCATGGTTGTGGCGTGAGCATAGCTAATGGCATCAATTCTTCCTGAGGCCAGTTTTTTTACCATGCTTAGGCCAGAATTCAACTGATCTATAGCTTCAAGTCCTACACCACGGCTGATCAACAATTGCTCTCCTATATCGTCTCTGACGACACCTATTTTGAGTTTGTTTAAATCCTCGGTAAACTCAATCGATAGTTGACTAGATTTCGGAGCGATAACCGCTACAAGATTGAACGCTATCGGCCCAATAAATTTCATCTTTTTGAGCCGTTCTTGTGTGAAAGCTGTCGTGAAAAGCACCGTTCCGGGATTGTTTAATACATTATTGTAACCACGCGCCCAAGGATATATTTTAAAATTGATATTTTTTCTGGAAATACCTAGCTTGATAAAAATTTGTGATAAAACCTCTACCGCCAAACCTGTTATCTCACCTGTTTTGGGATCTCGATAGTTAAACGGCGGATACTCCTCAGTGATCCAGTTTAAGTTTTCAATCGTTTGAATGACTTGTTTTGGATCACTTAAGTCCTGCTTGGCAAACACCGAGGTGCAAATCATCATAGAGATTATCAGCACTGCTGAAACCCTTTCTATCCAGGTTTTCTTGTGGTAGCTGCATTTCACGTTTAGACATCTCCTGAAAAGTGGTCAGACACTTAAAGTGCATAAGAATACGTCCTGTATTTTCTCTGCGGATTTAAAAACGGCAAAAAAAGCCGAAGTTAGGTAAGTGGAATTACCTGTGGGTAACAAGGTGTTTGACAAAGTAGTTGTCCGTTTTTAAGTACACCCTTTTAGGCTTACGGGACCGGCCCGCATGTTCCTTGTTCCTTAGGATTTTTGATCAATGGATAACCTAAATTTAGGATTGTAATAGGTCATCGCTGGAGTAATACAATAAGGGCAGAATAAAATAAATTCCTTTCATGCAAGAATACTTTTTAGCTAAACTATATAAAAGCACAGAGAACATCAAACTAATTCTGCTTTAAAGACCGTTAATGTATTATTATCTGCGGCGAAATTTTTAATAATTATTAAGGCTATGTTTGCATAAATAGTTGAAAACTTTCACTGACTGACAATAATATTTTAGAAACAATCCCTTACAAAAAAGTCTGGCTTTATTTTTCAAATATAAAAACACTCCTCAAGGGATCTGTATATAAGGCTTACAGGACAGTATCTAATACAGTAAAGCAAGGCTCAACAAACTTGCCGGACATAGGCATTATTTAGGTGTTTAAAAACGCTGTAATTATCCACTGCAAGAAATGTTTTTAAACCCACCGGAGAAATACCTAAAATACCTTTTCTTTTCTTTACTTAATTTAGTATAAACATAAGCAGTGGTTTTTTAGATTAACAATAAACCACACAAAGAATTACTGTTATGCATTGTTTTTATTTAGCCAAATATAGTATGCTTTTCTACTTCGTGGTGTCGTATTAAGTTATTTATATCAGTAAGCTTAACCGATTATAAGGTCATGCTAATGTAATTGAATGATTTTATATGTTTATATTGAATAAAAAACCAGAATATCAGTGTGTAATATTAAAATTAACTACCTTACCCGCATTTTCGGATTGACTTAAGTGTCAATGTTACTAATTTTGATGGGCTGTATAAAAAAACCATATAAAAATCAAAAAATTGGCGAAATTAGATTCTTGGGGATAATGAATGATTAACATTGATCGGCTTAAATCCTCTTTAGAAGAAGCACAGGCGCGTGTCCTGGAGCTGGAGAAGAGTGCTGTTGATAATATGATGTTCCTGAATATATTCAATTCATCTCCCGTTGCTTTTGGATTGAGCGACCCAGCGGGAAATATCATTAATTTAAATACCGCCTTCATTAAGTTGTTTGGCTACGAAATAGAAGATATACCGATAGTCGCAGATTGGCGGCTTAAAGCGTATCCGGAGCCAAAATATAGAGAATGGGTTATAAAAACCTGGCAGAAACATTTAGATAAAGCGCAACAAACCCAGACTGATTTTGTACCCATGGAAGTGAAGATACAGTGTAAAAATAAAACCCAATGCAGCGCCCTATTGACAGGCACTTCTTTAACTAAATCACACACTGGCAGTCATCTAGTCATATTCTATGACATCACAGAAATCAAGCAAGCTAAAAACAAAATCGCAAATTTATCTGATTCTTTAGCGAATATCACCGCGTCTCTTGAGCACCAAAATAAGTCATTGGAAATTGAAAAAAAGAAAGCTTTAATCAGCGAAGAGCGGTTAAGATTAGCGATGAAGGGCGCTAATGACGGTCTATGGGACTGCGACTTGGCGGGTGGTCAAATATACTTTTCTCCGCGCTGGAAAAGTATGTTGGGGTATGCAGAAAATGAAATTGAAGGCAGTATTGAAGCATGGAGACGATTGGTTCACCCAGACGATCGGGTCATCTCAATGTTCAATTTTCAAGCTTTCATGGAAAAAAAAACGGACCAATATGAAATCGAATTCAGGATGTTACACAAGAATGGCCATTATCTAGATATCCTCTCACGAGCCTTTTCTGTTGAAAATCAAGAGGGAAAAATAACGCGGTTGGTCGGTACGCATCTGGATATTACTGAACGCAAAAAAGTAGATCAACAGCTCAGCTATCAGTCATCCCATGATTCATTGACAGGACTGGTTAATCGAAGAGAGTTTGAGCGTCGAGCTGAACGCTTGCTGGCAACTGCCATAACCCAGAGTCAGCAACATGCTTTGTGTTATATAGATCTCGATCAATTTAGAGTGGTGAATGACGCTTGTGGTCACAGTGCAGGCGATGAAATGCTGCGACAACTTGGCTTCCTGCTGCAAAAAGCAGTCAGGTCTCGCGATACACTCGCTCGGCTAGGGGGTGATGAATTCGCGGTGTTGATTGAGCACTGCTCTCTCGATAATGCACACCGCGTAACAGAGACAATACAAGCGGTGATTCAAGACTATCAGTTTATATGGCAGGGATGCAGCTTCCCTGTAGGTGCAAGTATTGGATTGGTATCGATAACAAACAAAACCCTCAATTTCACAGAGTTATTAAAAGCTGCTGATGCCGCCTGTTACATGGCGAAGGAAAAGGGTCGTAATCGCATCCACATACATCGCGATGAAGATAAAGAACAGGCTGAACGACAAGGCGAATTGCAGTGGGTGACCCGCATACAACATGCCCTTGATGAAGATCGTTTCTGCCTCTATGCACAGGCTATTGAATCACTTGATACTCGCGTCGGTTCGCACTATGAACTGCTGGTCAGAATGGTAAGTGAGCGAGGTGAGATTATTCCACCGGGGGCATTTTTGCCTGCTGCTGAACGCTACAATCTAATCGGTCAATTGGACCGATGGGTGGTTAGCAATGCCTTTAGTTTATTGATGAAAAATACCGTTTTTCTAGAGCAGATTAACTTTATATCGATTAATCTTTCGGGTCAATCGCTTACTGATGAGAGTTTTCTGGACTTTGTTATAAAAGAGTTAAAAGGACTCGAGGGACATAGTAGTAAAATCTGTTTTGAAATCACCGAAACCGCGGCAATATCTAACTTAGGGTTAGCCGATAAAATTATCAGTCAACTCAGACAATTCGGCTGTTGTTTTGCGTTAGATGACTTTGGTAGCGGTCTTTCTTCATTTGGTTATTTGAAGAACCTGACCGTTGATTATCTGAAGATAGACGGCATGTTTGTGAAAGACATTGTCGATGATCCGATAGACCATGCGATGGTGAAATCTATTAATGATATTGGTCAAATTATGGGCATGAAGACCATTGCTGAGTTCGTAGAGAACGATGACATTAAAGATATGCTCACAGAGATTGGTGTTAACTATGCTCAGGGCTATGCAGTTCATAAGCCACAACCTTTTGTGGAAATACTTGGCAAGTCAAACAATGTGATCCATATAAAACAAAAAATATCATGACATTAATGGAAGCGGCGACTAAGTCGAAAACGATTACGTGGGGATGTCAGTGTAAGTGATCAAGTACTAGCCCTGATGAATTTTAAAATAGATTTTGCCGGATTACCTGCCACTCGATCTTCGGCTTTTACGTTTTTAGTTACCACTGCACCGGCTCCCACAATAGCACCTTTGCCAATAGTGACACCAGGTAAGATAATAGCGCCGCCGCCAATCCAAACTTTATCTTCGATAACAATGGGCTTCGCGGTTTCTTCGCCCGCCGCCCTGCGATCTGAATCTAAAGAGTGGGCGGCAGTGTATAGTTGTACTCTCGGGCCGATCATCACATTGGCGCCAATTGTCACGTAGCCATTATCTAAAATCATCGCGCCGCTATTAATGAAAGTGTCTTGACCAATACTGAGGTGACAAGCATAGGTGATTTCTAAAGGTGGGTTAATCATGCAGTTAGCCGCTAAGGTTACGCCCATATCCTTTAAAATTAGTAAGCGTTTATCACGACAAGGCTCGTTATTAAAACGCTGATACTGTGCGAATGTTGCATCTCGCATTAACTGCAGGTTCGGATCGAGACAGTTATAAAGACGACCTGCGCGTAATTTTTGTAATTCAGTCATTGATTATCCTTGGATAAAAATCGTTATGGTGCGGTTAAATAGTGAATGCTAACCAGTAAATCATCCACCATAAAAGTAATTTTCATTTTCTTGTTGATTATATTTAAATGAGGTTTTTTTGCTATACGTGGCTGCTAATACCCTTTATTATCGACGTCTATTAAATTACCTTTATCGCTACATAGATGTTAAATGAAAAGAAAACGTCTGCAACTTAGCTTACTTTTATTATGTGTTTTGCTGCTTTATACACATGGCGTCGATTTTTTTGGTAAAACTGACCTTTGGAGTACGGGCTATACACTCGAAATAAGTGCCAGCGATATAGGCAATCATGATTCTGATGGGAACTCATCTCAAGTGGTTTTATTGACGGCTTTGATCCCACTGGCAGATAAAAAATCAATTTCGACACAAGCGCACTTTCCGTCCACTGAACCCACAGCTTGATCCGCGGGCCGCCAACAGATTATTTTCTAAAAAACCGACAGACTTGTAAAGCCGTTTATGGCTAAGATGATAGAGGTTTTTTATCTGTATTTTAAGATGGCGCATTAAGCATCAACAATGATTTTTTTAATCATTTACTGATAACTAGTTCCGAGACTAAAAGTGGATATAGGCAGCGTGGTATTGGTTTTACAGTGCTATTGATAAATTTTAGTGTCAGCCGTCGCTTATGTGAATATTTTTCTAATCGATTTGAAATAAATTGATGGTAATGGTTGCTGCAGTGAGTTCACAGATTCAGGTGATAATCAACGTCAGTATTTTTAAGTGGGTTTACAAGGGCTAGAGGCACTGTCTATGTCCCTTAAATCTAACCCAAAAATGGCTTTCGAAATAATACTTTTCATGGCCAATGTTAAGGCATAATTCAGTGTTTTTAGGCCAGTACAGACAAAGAATGAGTGTTGCAATATTAAAAACTAAATTAATTGACACTCACCCATTTTAAAACTTAAATAAAAATCTCCAAGAGGGAGTAACTTAACTTGAAACAAATTATTAGCATAATATTTTTCTATTGCTTTAGTGCCTCAAACGCTTTTGCCTCTGATACAGCGGCTATTAATTTAGATATGACATCATCAACGCTAGGTTATGTCGCCTTAGTTATTTTTATTCTTGCTTATGTGCTGGTCATTGCTGAAGAATTTATTCATTTGCGAAAATCTAAGCCAGTATTAATGGCCGCTGGGCTTATTTGGGTACTAGTGGCTATATTGGCGAAAAGTACAGAGCATGGGAAAGAGTTAGTTGAGGAGGCTTTGAACCATAATTTATTGGAGTATTCTGCCTTATTATTGTTTCTGCTGACGGCGATGATTTATGTCAATGCGATGACTGAGCGCAATGTATTTGAAGCGTTAAGATCTTGGTTAGTGAAGCGCGGCTACAGCTACAAAAAATTGTTTTGGATTACCGGATTTTTAGCCTTCTTTATTTCACCGGTGGCAGACAATTTAACCACCGCCTTATTAATGGGTGCTGTGGTATTAGCGGTTGGTGCTGAAAAGCCAAAATTTGTCTCACTTGCATTTATTAATATTGTAGTTGCGGCTAATGCTGGTGGCGCCTTTAGTCCCTTTGGCGATATTACAACACTGATGGTTTGGCAATCTGGTAATGTAGACTTTTTTGGCTTCTTTGCCTTGTTCATACCCTCACTGATTAATTTTCTAGTACCTGCAGTGATAATGAGTTTTGCTATTCCAAACGACACGCCAAACGCTTCAAATCAAAAAATATTCCTAAAAAATGGCGCTATACCCATTTGTATACTGTTTATCTGTACCATCATCACTGCGGTAACCTTTGAGCAGTTTTTACATCTGCCGCCATTTTTGGGTATGATGATGGGTTTGTCCTATTTATTCTTTTTCTCGTACCATTTAAAACTATCAGAAAAAAAACTGGCTGATAGTCCCTCTGAGTTTAATATATTCAGTAAAGTCGCCAAAGCTGAGTGGGATACATTATTGTTTTTTTTCGGGGTGATTTTTTGTGTCGGCGGCTTAGGTACTATTGGCTATCTGGCAGATGTTTCTCACTTACTATACGGTGGTTTCGGTGCAACTAATGCTAATATAGTTGCCGGATTACTGTCTGCAATAGTTGATAACATTCCCGTGATGTTTGCTATATTAACCATGAATCCAGATATGGATGTCTTTCAATGGCTGTTGGTTACTTTGACGGCTGGCGTCGGTGGTAGCTTATTGTCGGTCGGATCTGCCGCCGGTGTGGCTTTAATGGGGCAGTCAAAAGGTATTTATAGTTTCTTTAGTCATATGAAATGGAGTTGGGCCATCGCACTAGGTTATGTCGCCAGCATCTATGCGCACTTTTTGATCAATGGTTAGTCTAACGCTTGGGCATTAGCCTCTTTCAGGGGCTATTTTGCAGCGCTAACCCACATTTTTATATCGCGGCTATATGACTGTTGAGATAAACCTTTAATATCAAAAAAAAGCTCTCTTAGTCGCTAAATTATAGCGGTTTTTAAGACTGCAGAGTGAGCTATTTAACCTAGCTAAACTGGCCTTAGTGACACAATAAGTTTCGCTGTCTCAACACAGGCGTAAGTAAGGGCTGGCTTTAATAGTAGATAAAACATTTGTACATAATTTAATCAAATGATAGGCTGTTATTTACTTTATTGATTTAATTCAGAGAAAGTAGTCCTGAGTCGGAGGTTGTTATATGACCCGTGCCCGCCAGCAGCAGACTGACTGTGACCATACTCCTAACCTTTACCGAATAGCACCTGCCTTCATAAAAATATCCCTTGGCCATTCTCATTGCACTGCCCAACCAGATCATGACCTTTAGCTTTAGAGATAAACTTCTGATGGTATTTGAATAGCTTTAGAATTAAGAGAATCAAAGACAGGGTCTTAAGTCGCTAGTCATGCTCGGTCTGAGAATTTATATGAGAGGCTAGTAACTGTCGCCATATTTACTCTTAAAACAGCCTATGACATTAAGCGATACACCATAAGCGAAAACTTAAAAGCAGCAAGATTACTGGAGTCTCGTCTCTCTAGATATAAAACATCGATGTTCTGTTCGGTTCCTTAATACCGTACAGCGGCTTCGTTCAACAAGGCGCTCAAGAATGGACTCAAAACAGCTGGCTTGTGTTTGTGTTGCTAGTGATGGCCCGCTATTTTTCGCCCTTAGTTTGGCGTCATACTTAATAGAAGGAGATTGCTATGAAAGTTTTTAAAGTATTTATTATATTTTTACTAATATCGCAAATTACTATTTCACCTGCATATTCATCTACAGGTTGGGCTAAAGCTAAAGCCCACACAGCATGGGTTAAAAATGGTTATGTAAAACATACCAAAGATGCTGTTACCACAGCGGCTAAGGTACTTACCGGGGCTGTCGCCGCAGTCATTACCGCAAAAGCTGCTCTTGGCGCTGTTGTGGCCAGCGGGACTGCTACTGCTGCGCAATATGCCACTGCGTTTTTGGCTTTACAGGCAGCTGAAGCGGCTGTTATCGGCGCAGAAGTCACGCTTAATGCAGCTCTTGTTGCCGCTGCTGCAGCCGCCGCAGCGGCGGCAGGGTTTGCATTAGGTACGGGCATTTACCAGTTAGGCTGGGGTAGTGCACATTTATGTTGGGATCCTGTATGTCCTGTGGTTTCTAAACTAACAGTAGCGCCTGTGTATTCAGCAATCACGCAAGCAGAAATCGACCTGCTAATCCCTACCTTATTATTGGCAGATATGGGTGAAAAATATACTAAACAAGACTTTATTAATTCTGAAACTGGAATTATTGCTTGGAATTATATGTCGCAAGCAGTCGCATTTTTTATTAATTCGTATAGAGGCGCGGCCGTTTCAGTGGAGGGCCGGCATACCGAAGTTTTGCAAGCCGTTAGTGATATGACGGCATCATTGCTAGCCATTCCAACGTTACACATACAAGCTGCAAACGCACTGGAGTCGAGTTATCTTTTACCTGTTGCAGCGTTAGATGATATCAACATCATCTCAGCAAACTTCGAGAACGTTATAAGAGGCATGCAAAAAAGTGAAATCACCCTTCAAAGTGAGGCAGGTGATCCGCAACTATATGCTGTTTTTGCAGCGGCCAAAAAATCTATTATTGAAGCAAAAGTTGTTATAGATCAATTATTACTTGAAGTGTCAGCATATTATGATGCTGAAGGTAACCCCAGACCTTTGGTAGGAAATAATGGAATTTTTCCTTCTTTAACTCGCTCTGATTATATGCAATTTATTCAAGATTGTAACAGTATAGGAAAAGATTGCCTGCCGGATTCTGAAATTATCATGGGCACTATTTTACTTGATAAAAGCAATGTGATTTTTCCTGATTATGATTTTTTTGAAGAGCTTGCAAAAATTGATTCTCGATCTAATGGCAGTGAAGAACTAATGTTTGGCTCTTCGAATTCAGTAACATTATCTCAAATATTGAGAGCCTCCGGTGAAGGCTTATCTCCCAATGGACTTTGGTTGGATATTGATCTAGAGGAATCACCTTTAACCATTGCCGCACGCTCTGAGATGAAACCAGCACCAATAAATATTGTAGTTGGCTTTATTATTGCCTTTATTTTAATCAGTTTTATTTTTATGTTTCAAAAACGTAGAAAGCCTAAGCACTAGAATGGCGTATGTATATTATTGTGGCTAGGGCAGAACATACGATGAATCTGAGCGCTATTATAGCCTTAAAGGCTCGGCAAAATACTAAAAGCTTTGGTAATGGTACTCTGGCCAAAAACCAAGAGAGGCTTGTGTTAAGTGTTATGCAGTCGGGCTCTGGTAGATAAATTTGCATTAGTACTAAGATTTCACCCAAATACTGAGTACAATGGTGGGCTTCGTCTTTTGATGCAACCAAGCTAACATGATCTTGACTAATCTCTCTAGAACTTTGCACAAGACCCAACAATTATCTGCCGGTTATTGGGTGCTATCAGCCGTTAGCTTTTGCTTAATAAGTGCCTTTTACCCCGCCGCGATTATTCTCGCCGCGATTTTTTTCTGGATGGCAAGCTTTAAACAGCGCTCAAAAATAAGTCCGCGCAATGCAAAACAGTCCCTAGTGCTGATTATCATTGGTTTGTTTTTGACGTGTATTGCATGGCTAAATAATCAACCAATTGCTTTTATAGAGTTGATGCAAGGTAATGTGTTTATCGTCTCAATGCTGGCGGGAGTGAGTTTTCTAACGGTGATCAGTCAACCTCAAATTGGCATGGATGAATCTCTGCCCACAGGCAAGCGCTCAATAATCAGCACATTTGTGGGGGTACATTTGTTTGGTGCAGTGATTAATATCTCATCGCTATTCATTCACGCCGATAGGATGTCAGCCAATCGGCCTTTAAGCCCCGCCCAAGTCGTCGTTTTAACGCGAGGATTTTCGACAGCGGCCCTATGGTCACCTTTTTTTGCCGCTATGGCCGTTGCACTCAGTTATGCACCCAGTGCTGATCTAGTTTTATTAATGGCCGTGGGTGGGGTGATTTCAGCTTTAGGCATGGGAATTACTTTTCTTGAGTTAAAGCGAGGGTTAACAGACGCCAAGTTCTATGGCTATCCACTGCGTATTAGCAGTCTATGGTTACCGTCGCTGTTGACCTTGTTAGTATTTGTGCTTCACCAGCTTTTTCCGAGCCTCTCCATTTTATTCATTATTACAGCGTGCTCGCCTGCAGTTTGTATCTTGTTTCTTCTAAAAAAACCTAACACTAAAGCCATCTTAAATAAACATGTAGAGAATAAACTGGCAAATATGCAAAATGAAATTGTACTGTTTCTATCCGCCGGTATCTTTGCTTTTGGGCTAAAAATGCTGTTGTCTGAACAGACTTTCTTTGGGTTATTTTCAGTGTTTGACGCCACCGCTGCCAGTCTCTGCTTTTTGCTGATAGTACTATTATCAATTGTCGGATTTCATATGTTAATCGGCATCTCAATTATAGCGCCTATCGTCTTGCCGCTGCATCCAGATCCCAGTTTATTTGCTTTTGTTATCTTGGCTGCCTGGTCTATGGGGGCTGCAGTTGGACCTTTGTCAGGGATGAATATTTCTATTCAAGCAATGTACGCTATTAGCAGCCAAAAAATAATGCGCTGGAATTTATTTTATGTCTGCATTATGTCAGCCATTATAGTCGCTGTCATTTTCAGTTTAAATAGCTGGCTTGTCAGTGGCTGAGCAGACGTGAGCTAGGTCAGAACACTGCGCAAGCTTAAGGGAGTCAAAACTATTGAGGAGAATAAATCAGTTTGCCGGATGTATAGGTTTGCATGACTTGTACGTCTTTTATGGACGCCACCGCAATATCAATTGGATTATTGTCCAATAGAACTAAATCAACCAGCTTGCCTACTAGAGTCTTCTTCAAAGTGTTGATAGGCACTCCAAATAGTGATGGTTTGCAATGCTCAAATGGCGTTAGTCGCTCTCCTTTATCTATGCTCTTACCTGATAGAAAGTGCGGTCCAAACGACTCTCATTAAGTTAGGCAAAGCCACTGGAGCGTTAGAGTTTATGGTGACTTTAAGGTCTTTATTCAAAGCTGTTCACACGGGGAGAATAGGCTGGCCAAGTTCTGATCCATTGATTTGAGAATACCAATCGCCCCAATTGAAAGTATTCACAGGAAATAGCGAAGTAATGATATATAACGCCTTATATACGTCTAATTTATCATCCCCTACGTACTGTCCATGTATTAAAACTAAACGACGATCTTCATTACCATATTGCTCAGTCAAAGGTTTGAGTGTTCTCAAGGCCTGTTCGTCTATTTTAATCGAGTTGTCATCGTTGGGGATGGTAGGGTAGCCTGAATACCCCTCAGCAGGGCCGTCAGGGTTAACAAATAGTGGATTGTTCTCCAAGCCGTTCTTGCTTGGGGGGAACTGTCTAGTGTTACTTTCATGCCACCAATTTTATAGCCATTGATATACTCTTTAGAATTCCATTTCGTGTTCATAAATTTATCAACGAATAGATAATCCCGTTAACTGATTACATCTAGCTTAAGTTATATTTTATCTGCTATCTGCTATCTGCTATCTGCTATCGGCGCTAAAAATGTGTGATTATCCATCGCTCTACCTTCCTAAGCAGTGGTATAACCATAGCAAAGCGGCATGTCTTGACCTGCATTCAAAAACTTTAAAGCTGTTTCTTGTTTCGCTGGGGAAATAGCTAATATCATGAGAGGGATAGCAGCAAGCTCTTGTAACACGCCATTAGGTTCCATCGAGCCTGCTTCGCGACTAATAAGACTATCTTCGGTGTTACGTGTGTCTTTAGTGATACCTTGCATCTCAAGCGCTTTAGAATTTACCATCGAAAAATGGCTTGAAATATGGGTAACCATCACCGGGTATAAGGTAGAAACTTTATCTAGATCGTGCCTCGTTAAGAAGCGTTCTCTGTAATAACACTGTCATCAAAGCTGTTGCCAAAAATCCAACCAGTGAGTGCTCTGTTTTCGGCTGTATTCCATTGTTTAACCATTTCAATAGTCTTCGCAATATATTTTGCACTTGCATTCGGTGGGAGCAGTAATTGTGCACCCATGACCAGTGACGCAAAATTAGAGAAATAGGCACGGCCATCTCTGAAACTAGGGACTAAGGTTTTACCAGCGAGGTCAATATCTGTAACGTGCACGCCGGACACTGCTAAAACTTGTATTTTGGATCCTACAATACTAATTTTTTTATTGTTCAACAATAATTACCTCAGCGCACTCCGGTTGGTCGCCTGATAATATTAGTATTTCACTTCCAGAAAAAACTGCTATATGTGGTTCACTGTCAGTGGCAATTGCCTGTTACATACCTTGCTGACTAGAGACAGCGAATATCGGCAATAATAGAGTCATTAGTGGCTTTTTTATGGGTACGCATTCATTGATTTCATCTGGATTACTGAGCTTAGGTTATTAATAAATTGTTCGAAACCATCCTCGGTAAATAAGGAAGATGCGAACCAGCATAAAACGACTCAGACGGTCAGAGGATATCGAGATATAGGCATCGATCACCGACGCTCTGGCGTCCGGCGACAATCGATAACAACGAAATGGTTATACTCTCTATGTCCCCAAGGGCTTGCTTAAAAACGGCCGCTGGTCAGTTAACGTTGTCAGCGCGCTTGCAAAGGAGGTCATCCCAGTGCGCTGTCTTTCGCGTATTTAGCAGTTTTTAAAACCGTTGAGAAAATACTGGACGGTTTCGCTTCTTCCCAAAGGTATTTACCCCATAATAATATATAGTCTTGTTATAGAAGAGATTAGCGGCTAATTATATTAATGCGCTGTCGTCAATAGATGATTTTTCAGGACTGACGCAGAGTGACTATGGCAAAGAGTTAGGCGCTGCCAATGTCACCTCGGCTATTGGGGCTATTAACAGAGCGCCTTTAAATTAGGTTAAAATCCGCTCTGAGGCTTTCTTTAATAACCCGCCTAGCATTGGGAATGTCATTGGTTTCGACCTTACTTGTGGCTTCTGCTTCACTGAGGTTCAAGTCGAGCCATCGCTTTGTGAGCCGTGCACGCAAGGTCGCCTCATCACTTAGGATCATCGCGGTCAAGTCGAAATACTGTTTTAGGCTTGACCAAGGAAGGTTCTCCATGAGTAAGTAGTTGCCTTCGACTAACAGTACTTTTGTCTGAATATCAATCAGCTGCGCGCTGGCGCGTGAAAAATCCCTGTCTCTGTCAAAAACGGGAACTGCTATGTACTCCAGTCGATCGGACGCCAATAATCGTTTTAACGTCGCTTCTAGGCCACCGACATCGAAAGTTTCCGGCGCACCCTTTTTAGTTGTCAGTGCCAATTGTTGCAAGATGGCATTGTCATAATGGAAGCCGTCCATCGGAATCACTTGGGCCTTGACTCCATGTCTCTCGGCCAATGCGATTACTAATGCCGCGGTCAACGTAGATTTGCCGCTTCCCGGTGGGCCGGCAATAGCGACGATTATCCTTTCGCCTGCCGCCCGACTGGCTATCTGAGCAGAAAATTGCTCAACAGAAAGGTTGCGGTTCGTGCCATCGTTATGCTTTGGTATTTCTGGTTCGATGAGGTTCATTCAGCTTACCCGTTAAGTTTCGTGTAAAGAGGGCAGGTTACAATACTCAGCCATCGCCGCTTCAACACCTTGGTCCCAAATCAGCAATAACCATTTTTCAAAAGCATTGGCAAACATAGGCTGGTTGCCCAGATCACCATAAGTTTGACGTCTGTTAAGCCAAGCACTGGGGACGGCTTTTGCGTGTTTAGCCGTTTGCATCAGTTCATCCCAGTGTGGATCGTTAGCTTCAATCAGGCTGTTATCTTCGCGCGTGCCAAAGCACATTCGGGCCCATGCTGCCTCTGCTAAAGCAAGCCCCTCTATAGATACTCCTCCAGCCAAGCCGTCATGTACCGTTGGCAATACCATGCCTGGATGACGGGAAGATCCATCGAACGCCACTCGGCGGATAGTATCGACGATGGCAGGATTAGAAAAACGTTGATCGATCAACTCCACATATTGTCGCGGTGTCATACCGGGCACCGGAACCACATGCGGCGCTATCTCCTCGCTTTGCACTTTACAAAAAAAGCGATAAATTAACGGATGACGCATGGCCTCAGAGATCGTCTCGATATTTAGGATTTCGGCGATATTGACGATAATCTGATGACCTGCATTTAGAATGCGGATCTTCTGCGCTTCATAGCCGTGTACATTATCGGAAAACATAACCCCTACCTTTTCCCAATCGGGGCGGCCTGCACAGAATTTGTCTTCTATTACCCACTGGCGAAAATTCTCATGGGTGACGGGTACTTGGTCTTCAATACCAAATTCGCGGACCAGTGCTAATTCCTTAGGGCCGGTCGCGGGGACGATACAATCGACCATAGAGTTGGGAAAAGTACAGTGCGTATCTATCCAATTAGCCAAATCGATATCTGATAATCTTGCTAGGGAGACCACCGTCTGACGCAGAATATCCCCATTGCCTCGCAGGTTATCGCAGCTCATTGCGGTGACTGGCCCATGGCCAAGATCGCGGCGCTGCTTTAACGCGGCGATAATCGCACCAAATGCGCTGCGCGGCGCGTTAGGGTTAGCCACGTCGTAGCGAATATCCGGGTGCTGTTGGTTAAAGTGGCTGGTGGCGGGGTCGATAAAATACCCACCTTCAGTCACAGTGAGTGAGACTATCTTTATTTCAGGATCCGCTATCTTTTGGATCAGTGGAGCGTTACCTTTCTCAACAGGTACATAATCGATCATTGAACCTACCACTTCAGCAGCCTTACCGCAGGGGTCTAATTCGATCAAAGTCGTCAAGTAGTTTTGCTGGCGCATCTTCTCACGCTGTGCCTCGTCCGTGGTCTGAACGCCTGCGCCAATGATAGCCCAATTGTGGTTCAGGCCTCTCTCTAAAAGTCTGTGCAAGTACCAGCTCTGGTGTGCTCGGTGAAAGTTACCGACACCGATGTGAACAATACCAGGCGTGAGGCCCTCTCGATCGTAGCTTGGTTTTAGAACCCTACTCGGTAGAGCACTGACAGTGGCATTTGATAATGGGATCATTTCATCCACGGATGGTCCTCCTTGTGAATTTTTGAAACCCGGTTTCTAGTTGATTCATGGGATTCTTATCCCCGCCTGATCGAATCTGTGAAGGTGCTCCATCACAGGTGTCAGAAAAACTTCAGAGCCGTATTGCTGCGCCATTTCCCCAGTCGCTCTGACCGTCAAAGGCTTGTCGGAAATAGCGCATTTGATGTGAAAGAAAGTGTCGGAGCCCAGATGCTCAGACACTCCTACGATACCTTTCCACAGGCCTTCAGTCTGTGAGATGTTGATGTGTTCTGGCCGAATACCTATAATCGTGGCATCATAATTTTTGGCTTCTGTGCCGTCTATAAGGTTCATTTGTGGTGAACCGATAAAACCGGCGACGAAAGTGTTGCGCGGGTTTTTATAGAGTGCTAAGGGACTACCCACTTGCTCGATAATGCCAGCTTGCAGTACCACGATTTTGTCGGCCATAGTCATCGCTTCGACTTGATCGTGGGTGACGTAAACCATCGTCGTTTCGAGCCGTTTGTGCAGTTCAGAAATCTCTAGGCGCATGCCTGATCGAAGCGCGGCATCGAGATTGGATAGGGGTTCGTCAAACAAAAAAGCGTCAGGTTCACGTACAATCGCCCGGCCTATAGCGACACGCTGGCGCTGTCCTCCAGACAGTTGCCCCGGGCGACGCTCTAAATAGTCGCTGAGGTTGAGTACCCGCGCCGCATCTTCCACCAGCCGATTTTGTTCCTGTTTGTCAAAACCGGCCATTTTAAGAGGAAAACCGATATTTTTGCGCACGCTCATATGAGGGTAGAGAGCGTAGGACTGAAATACCATGGCGAGGCCCCGTTTAGCGGGGGGTAGTGACGTCGCGTTTTTGCCATTAATCTCGATTTTTCCAGCGCTAACGTCTTCTAATCCCGCGATTAGACGCAATAGCGTCGATTTTCCACAGCCTGAAGGGCCGACAAAAACCACAAACTCACCGTCTTCAATGATAAGGTCCAGAGGTGGAATAACTTCTGTCTCACCGAATGCTTTTTGAACCTTGTCAAGTCTGATGCGTCCCATGCTGGTATACCTCTTATTTCACCGCGTCGAATATTAGACTGCGGACAAGTTGTTTTTGGCTGAACCAGCCAATAATTAAGATCGGTACGATAGCCATGGTGCTAACCGCCGACAATTTTTGTAAAACACGCCCTCAGGACTTGAATAACTGGCTATTTCACCGCGCCGAATGTCAGGCCGCGGACAAGTTGTTTTTGACTGAACCAGCCAATGATTAAGATCGGTGCGATAGCCATAGTGCTAGCCGCGGATAATTTTGCGTAGAACAAGCCCTCGGGGCTCGAATAACTGGCGATGAAGGCTGTCAGTGGTGCGGCGTTCGCCGCGGTTAGATTCAGTGTCCAGAAAGCTTCGTTCCATGCCAAAATTATGTTGAGTAAAAGTGTAGAGGCGATACCAGGCATGGCCATCGGCGCTAAAACAAAGAGGATTTCTTCACGCAACCCAGCGCCATCCATGCGAGCGGCTTCAAGGATTTCACCGGGGATATCTTTAAAATAAGTGTAGAGCATCCAGATGATGATCGGCAAGTTTATCATCATCAGAATGAAAACCAGTGCCGTTTTAGTGTCGAGCAGCCCAAGGCTCTGTGTCATCAGATAGATTGGCAGCAACACACCAACGGGTGGTAGCATCTTTGTTGAAAGCATCCACATCAACACATTTTTGGTGTGTTTACCCGGCACAAATGCCATCGCCCATGCAGCGGGGATAGCGATTATTAGTCCGAGTATTGTAGATCCAAAGGAAATAACCACTGAATTCCAGAAGTGGCGAGCATAGTTGGAACGCTCGGTTACGGTTGTGTAATTTTCCAAAGTCCAGTCGGCGGCGAGTGTCCTCAGCGGCGACAAAATGGCATCGGGCTCGGCCTTGAAGGACAGTATAAAAATCCACAAAATAGGAAAGAAAATAATAAAAGAGATGCTGGCTGCGAGGATTGTATTAAGCATCTTGCGTTGGGTTCTGACTGAACGAGCCATTGGATCAAGTCTCCAGATTCTTACCGACCATCCGCATCAGGAAGATCGCGATGATATTGGCGAAAATTATAGCTATTACTCCGCCGGCGCTGCCGGAGCCAACATCAAAACTAATTAGACTTTCCTTGAAAATCAGATAAGTCAGGTTGGTGGAGGCTGTGCCAGGGCCACCTGCGGTGGTGACGTAGATTTCCGCGAAGACAGACAACAGAAAAATCGTCTGAATCAGGGTGACTACGGTGATGGCGCGGGCCAAATGCGGCAGTGTGATGTAAATGAAGCGATTTAGGGGGCCGGCGCCGTCCATCTCAGCGGCTTCGAGTTGCTCGCTGTCAAGTGATTGAATGGCGGTCAGCAGGATGAGCGTTGCGAAGGGCAACCACTGCCAACTTACGATTAGGATGATCGAAGCCAAGGGGGCTTGTGAGAGAAACTCGAAAGGGGCAAACCCAAGATCTTTTGCCAAGTGGCCGAAGAATCCGTTCACCGGATTCATAAATAAATTTTTCCAGACCAATGCCGATACTGTCGGCATAACAAAGAAGGGGGCGATCACTAGTATGCGATACAAGCCTTGTCCCCACATAGGTTGATCGAGTAATAGAGCCATCAATATGCCGCCAACGACGGTTATCAGTAAAACACCCAAGACCAGTAACAAGGTATTGCTGACGGCCTCGCCAAACGCGGGGTTAGAGAGAAAGAATTCGTAATTACCTAAGCCGATAAAGGGATTATCACCCGGGTTGAGTAAATTGTAGCGAAGTGTTGAGAAGTAGAGCGTTAGGATCAGTGGGACTAACATCCACAGAAGAAGTAAAAGCACAGACGGCGCCATCATGAAGCGTGCTGCAGAACGAGATGCCTTAGTTGCCATACTTGTATTCCTGTGGAATGTCTCTGCTGATCTCTCGGTTTTGTAGAAAAATTTCAGCAGAGGTTCGTGTTGGGTTGCCTAGATAAAATCTGCAACCCCTGTGAGTAGGGCTATCTAGCGTCTATTCGAGAACGCAGCGATGCACTATCGCCGTTCTCGAATCGTCTACTGGTTAGTAGTAACCAGCTCTGCGCATTTCGCGATTGGTGATAGCGGTGGCTTTTTCCAAAGCTTCTTTAGCAGTGATTTTACCCGCTAGTGCAGCCGAGAACTCTTGGCCAATGGCTGTGCCAATAGACTGCCACTCAGGGATCGAGGCGAACTGGATGCCAACATAAGGTACAGGGTCCACTGTTGGATTAGTTGGATCGGCGGCGTTGATGCTATCGAGTGTCATCTTCGCGAAAGGAACGCTCTGATACTTAGGGTTTTCATAAAGAGAAGTACGACTACCTGGTGGTACGTTAGCCCAGCCTTCTTTTGCGGCGACTAGCTCCAGATACTCTTTAGACGTAGCCCAATTAATGAACTCCAGTGCGGCGGCTTCTTTTTGTGTTCCAGCCGGTATTCCCAGTGCCCAAGCCCAGAGCCAGTTAGCGCGTTTGCCAAGTCCGTTATCGGGTGCTAGAGCAAAGCCTACGCTGTCGGCAACTGTTGAATCTTTAGGGTTGCTAACAAAAGAGGCGGCGACGGTAGCGTCAATCCACATGCCGCATTTCCCTTGCTGAAAAAGGGCTAAGTTTTCGTTGAAACCATTGTTAGAAGCGTCTGGAGGACCCGCATTTTCCATCAAGTCGAGATAGAAATTGAGGGTTTTTGACCAAGCGTCGCTGTCATAGGTTGGGCGCCATTGTTCATCAAATATGCGCGCGCCAAATGAGTTAGCCAAGGTGTTGATAAAGCCCATATTTTCTCCCCATCCCGCCTTGCCACGAAGACAAATACCAAAGACTTCATTGTCTTTATCAGTCATCGCTATAGCGGCTTTGCGGATGAAATTCCAATTCGGCGCATCCGGCATTGTTAGGCCGGCTTTCTCCATCAAGTCGGTGCGATACATAACCATAGACGACTCGCCATAGAAAGGTGCCGCATAGAGTTTACCCTCGTGGGATAGCCCTGCACGCATCGCTGGCAGCAAATCGTTAATATCATAAGATTCCGGTAAAGCGTCCAGTGGAACCAACCAGTTCTTGGCTGCCCAGATAGGGGTTTCGTACATGCCGATGGTCATAATATCAAAGGCACCACCTTTAGTGGCAATATCAGTAGTGACCCGCTGACGCAGTACGTTTTCTTCTAAAGTGACCCACTCAACCTTATGCCCTGTTTTAGTCGTAAAGTCATCGGTTAAGCCTTGCATGCGGATCATGTCACCGTTATTGACGGTAGCAATCGTGAGTGTATCTGCACTGATGTTCATCGCGCCGACCGCTGCGAGTGCGGTCGCCGCTATCAGGGTAGTTTTCAGGTTCATCATTTTCTCCTCAATAAATCAAGAGTATTCTCGTCGACGATATTGCCAACGCAGAAATTTAAGGCCTAGAGCAACTTTTTTATTATTAATGTAAGTTGCATTAATAAACATATTAAGCGGATGCTATACCCATTAATTCTGTCTGTCAACTAAGGACCGCAACCGCCCATAAGTGGAATAATAGTAATGCCAATGCGATGCTAACAGGATATATTTAGGTCCTACGCTATACAAGAGCCCCGAGCGCTAGCGAAGGTTGGTGCAGAGTAAAAAAGACCGCTCAGACAATCGCCTTCAAATCTGTGCGGCACACAATGTAAATCTAATTAAAGTTTCTAAGCGTGTATTATAGCCAATAGATGCTATCTTAATATAAGAGTCTATATGCGATTGACAGCTTCTGTTATCAAAGGCAAAGTGTGGCCTTATCTTGTTGATTTGCTGTTGTTAAAAGCAGCTTAGCAAACGGTTAATATGCCGTAAACGACCAAAAGGAACCATACGAGTGGGTCTTGAAGAAAATCAAAAAAGGGTACTAAACGAGTTTCGATTATCCGGAAGTCTTTCGATCGCCGATGTCGCTCGATGTGTGCCTTTAACCTACCCTGCAGTCACTCAGATCGTCAAGAAACTCTGCGAGTTAGATTACCTCGAAAAAGAGCGAAAAAAGAGGAAGGGGCCGCGCGGTCAACCCGCCATGATCTTCAGCATATCGCCGAAGAATATATTTGTTGGCATTCACGTGGGACGTCATCGGCTGGAGTTTGTCGCCTTGGGACTGACTGGCAATGTTCTTGCCAGCCTCACAAAAAATATTGGTTTTTTGCAAAAGCAAGCACTCAAGGCTTCAAGCCAACAGGAGTTGGATAATTTCCTATCAGCTGAGCCTTTACAGAGCCGTCATATAGTCGGTATTGGCATATCGACACCCTATTTCTGGGAGGGTTGGCAATCCATTTTGCCACCAACTAGCAAGGCCGATCAGACCTGGAATTCTGATATTGTGATCAGCTTATTTACATTTGCCGATGATGTTGAAGTCACGGTCGAAAACGATGGTTCCTCTGCCGCACTCGGCGAATTGACCTTTGGAACAGGGGCCAGTTACAAAGATTTTATATACGTCAATATAGGCACTTTAATCGGTGGGGGGCTAGTGATCGACGGTACAATTAGAACCGGCGCGCGCGGAAATACCGGCGCGATTGGGCCTTTTCCAGTCTCTCATTCGACGCTGTCATCTTCACAAGATTCAGCACGGCCATTTGAACATCTGCTCAGTCGAGCGTCACTTTATGCCCTTCACAAACATGCCAAGCACAGGGGCCTTGAGATTGAGCTTTCAACGATGGATGCATTATGGTGCGAAGAATCTATACAAGTCCTAAATGAGTGGATAGAGGATTGCTCGGCCGCATTGGCACAATTTTTCATCGGTGCTTGGTCATTGATAGAATTGGAAGCGATTATTTTAGACGGGGCATTGCCTAGGCCCGTTCTCAACAGAATCATTGATGCCACACAGGCACATATTCAACTTTATCAAACAGAGGGGGTTATTACCTGTGACGTTAAGTTAGGCAAGCTTGGATCAACCGCCCGATCAATTGGAGCGGCTTGTCTGCCAGTATACCGTGTGCTTGGGCCCCCACCAATCAAGCGCCTCGATGAATGACATAGGCCTTTCGACTGGGTCTAACTCTAAATTCATTTGAGCTTGCCTTTGGCGAACCCTTAGATAGGCGTTGTTGAGGTGATTTTCATTGAAGAAAGCTGCCCGTAAAGGATAAAGCTGGTTAAAGTCCACTAGAAAATATCACAAGGGTATGTGTGCGGATACAATTTATGTCATTGAGCTATTACGTTTAGGGTCTTTATGTCTAAAAAAAATAACGTAAGGCAAATTGTATTTGGTTTTCGGTCAGTGACGTCTTAATATTTTGATAAACGCGCGATGGACGGTGGCTTTCTACGACGTTAAATTCACCGGAAAGAAATAACGGCTTAGAGTACCGGTAAGTGTAATTGACAGTGAGCGCTTTGCCGTCTTCAGTATTGTTGTCTCCCACAGCTGAGTCATTATCAATCACTTCAAACTCTTCTAATCGCAGTGCATAGCGATGCTTATTGTGGCGCTTACTCAGCATGATAAAACGCGTGCTGTAGTCGTTATTGACCATGTCTATTAGGCTTGGACTCTGCATTAAAGTACTGCCTTGAAGGTGCTGCGCAGTCAATTGTAGCTGATTGGCGAATTTAAGCTTAACACCGGCATAACTGAAATGGGTCGCCCAACCATATTGACCATCACTAATCAAAAAAGGTGTCGCACTATTGTTATAAATGCCGGCATTGAATTGACCAAAATCATGATGGTCAATATCGAATTGAACTTGATAACCTAAGTGATCATCAATATCTGTAAAAGGCTTTGAACGTCTTGCTTGAGCAGCCAATGGCCCGGATCCTTGTGCGGCTAAAGGTAGCGAAAATGACTGGGCTTCCCCCCATAAAGACTGTCGACTACTGGTCGTCCATCCATGCCATGCAAGTAATGCTCCTGACGGATCGTTATTAACAAACACAGTGCCAGTAATAGAAAAATCATAAGGTTTATTGCTGATTTTTCCAAGGTGGGTAAGTTTGACTTCAGTACCAGTTAAGCGAATTTCCTCCGCTATCCAAGTGTTGAGCATTGAAGAATTTAAGGTGTTGACACTTGCCCAGGCAAAAGCCTCATTCTCGAGCGATATTTTGGGATAGAAAAAGCCGGCTCTACTCTCAAGTCGCCAACCATTGCTAAAGGGTAAGGTTTTATATTTAATATACGCTTCGCTAACCCCTGCATTAATACCATCCGCTAGTGAGTAGCCATTTAGAACCATTCTAGCGCTTAATTGAGAATTGAAACTAATATTGGTATTTAGACCTAACTGGGCTATGGAAGCAGAAATACCGTTATTACTAGAAAATTTTCCATAACCTGCGTCTAAATAGCTTTGGTTGGTTTTAGAATGGCTTAAGCGCACATCGGTAAGACCATGCGTGTTTATTTCTAATCCAGCCACGGATGTCGTGATTAGAAGAGAGCAGACGAGTGTCATATAAAGATTAATAATATTTTTCAACTTCTTGATAATTATTATTTGCCTGTAGCCATTGGGTCAGTTCCAAAGCGGCAAGAGGCCGGCTAATAAAATAACCTTGGGCTTTTTCACAATGATGCTCTGCGAGCCATTTCAAAGCAAATTCATCTTCAATGCCTTCTGCGACTAAACTCAATCCCATATTGTGGGCTAATTCTATCGTAGAGCGCACTATGATCCGATCGTCACTGTCCTCTTTGAGACGCTGTATAAAAGATTTATCAATTTTCAGTTCGTGAACAGGTAAACTTTTTAATTGTGCGAGTGACGAATAACCAGTGCCGTAATCATCAATTGATAGATAATAGCCTGATGCTTTAAACTTATTTAAGAGCACAATAGCCGATTCAGGGTCATCAACTACAGCACTTTCAGTGATTTCTAAGGTTATCTTACTTGGGCTAATATTATGTTGTTTGGTACTCTTACTCGCAAAATTAAAGAAATTGGGGTCTCGTAAGTCTTGTGTTGAAATATTGATGGCAATATTTAAATCGATATCTAACGCCAACCAATGGTTATATTGAACCAGAGCCGCCTCAAAAACCCAGCGCGTTAATTCGGTTATTTGACCTGTTTGTTCGGCGATAGGAATAAAGTCATCAGGTGGCACTAAACCAAGTTTAGGATGACGCCAGCGAACTAGTGCCTCTACATGGGTAATGATATTACTGCTTAAATCCATTTTAGGTTGGAAGTGTAATTCAAGTTGGCCTTGTTCTACGGCACTTTTGAAATCGTTAATTAAATTCAATCGTTTTAAGGTGTTTACATCTAAATTAGAGTTGTAGATTTGTACTAATTGGTTTTTCTTGCGGGTGTAATGTAAGGCGGTATCTGCCATCTGGAGTAATTCACCACTTTTGCTACTGTGTTTTGGGTAAATGGAAATACCAATACGCGCTTGTAACTGGAAACTGAAATTTTGGTAATCTAAGGGTTTATTGAATGCTTTCTGTAAAGCTTGGGTCAGTGATGCCTCGTCAGATAAAGGTTGTTGCTTGGCCACTAGGATAAACTCATCGCCACCGGTGTGGAATATGTCGTTAAAATCATTGATAGATGAAAGTCTCTGTGCAGCCTCGACAATGATTTTGTCGCCAAACTCGTGACCTAGAGTATCATTAACATCTTTGAGTCGGCTCAAATTTAAATGAAATATAGCAAAGCTTTCAGTGCTTTGAGTCAATTGATCGAGCTTGGTAAGCAGCATGTTTCGATTCGGTAAATCCGTTAATGAATGATGATTACTTTTGTGAACTATGGCCTTTTCGCGGCTTATAATAGCGCTCTGCATGGTATTGAATTCATCGGCGAGCTGTCCGAGTTCACTCTTGTCATGCAACTGAATTACCTTATGATATTCGCCGCTGGCGACTTTTTTCGCATGTTTCACTAATTGCTGTATCGGTTTAGTAATAGACGCCGCGATGGCATAGGCGCCCGCCAGAGAGAGCAGTAATGTGAGCGTTACTAGTGCTAATAACTTCCACCACTGTGCTTGTAATACTTCTAAGATGTCTGCCTTGAGACTATACATAGCGATTACAAATTCGAAATCATCGTATGTGGAGAGTGTCTGCGACTGCGATATATACTCTTGCGGATACTTCCCATCGATAATGTCCCAGACAAATTGCAGTTCTGTCTCTAGATTAGAAGAGGCCACTAATTGCCATTTTTTCTGTTCATGCTTATGCAAAATAAAGCTGATTTCAAATCCTGAAAGCTTTTCATAACGCAGAGCTAAACGATTATCAATTTGATAGCCAAAGCCAACCCAGCCGAGTATTTTTGAGCCGACAGTGATAGGCGATAAACTGAGTTGATAGAGATTGCCATCAACTTTGTAGAGTTCGGTAGGGTGCTTGTTTGGGTCTAACCAGTGATTGTATTGGAACTGGGTTTCACTCTGACTGCCTTTTCGTACTTTGCTGGATCCCTGCGTTATTGTATTAATCAATTGACTGTTAATGATGCCCGCTGTGTCAATGGTCATTGCAATATCAGCATCGATCCGCTGGCGTAGATTATTCAGTGCGACTACCAGTGATCTAATATCTTGATTAAATACTTGTTTAATACCGTAATCTTGAGCAGCGGTCTCCGCAAAAGCCTTCAGGTATTGTGTGCGGCTATTGAATAATTCGAGAAAGATGGTGTCGGCGTTTTTTAATCTATTTTTTATCTCCAGCTGCTCTTGGTTGTGTTTAACCGAAAGCACAGTCCAAAGTGCAATAGCTTGTACTATTATTAACAAGATTACAAAAAACAAAAAAATTCTATTTTTTAAGCTCTTCATCGCTAGAACCTAATAATCTAACAGGAAATCAAAATCTGCAGAGCTCTTTTGCTCTGGAACTTTTGAAAGTTTAGTACTTAAATGGATGGAGACCATTTTATCTGTGTTTATGGTAATAGGCTGATGCTGCCGATTATCAGTAGATAAGAGCTGAGGGTGCCAAAGCGTTAGCAAGAATTTACCTTTTTGAGAAATGGAAAGCTGAGCTTGCCCTTGGGCATTTGTCTGAGTGAAATAGGCCGTTTCTAATACTAATAAGTGAGCACTCATCCAGTCGTGCACATTGCAGCCCATTGCTATTTCAGCTGCCTGCGAGGGGGCTGCTCTGGTGACTTTTTGGCCGGGTTTTAGGGTGAAAGCAAAGGCGTTTTTTTCACTCACTGAGTATATGTGGTGAGTAATGTCGTCTCTATTAGTAAACAGTAAGGGGTTACCTACCTGCGTGACACTGATATAAGGTGTGAAAACCTTTTCTGATTGACTGATAATTATTTGTCGCTTGGTCTTAGGGGTTTTTTGACCTTCTAGAGGGGATAGGTAGATAATCATATTTTCTACCGCTTTACCATTGATGTCTTTAATATCCAGATTGAGGTTAAAGCCGTAACAGGTAGAACTAACTAACGAAAAGAGAGCTAAAATAAAGAATTTTTTTGACAGAGTCATTGGCGTTTCCGGTTTTAAGGCTGCAAATAGTATAACTGAATAATGTCATAAAATTTTAAGACATACGCTTTTTATTTGGAAGCTATTTTACGACTTATTATTCTGTTTCTGCTCAAATAAAGCTTATTTGTTATATGTTTAGCTAAGCTTCTCAGTTACTAAGCTTTACCCAAAATAAACTTCACTAGCGCTTGTTTAAAACTCAAATTGCAATCACATCTTAGTTGATAATTATAGAAAACACCAAAAGTCTGTCGATAGAAGCAGGTACTTAGCGCTTCAGTAAGATACTTCAATGCTGCTAGGCTCTTCTGTGGCGAGCACTAGAGTGTCGATAACGTTTTTTTATACTTGGCTAGCGATGGCGATTAAAAGAAGATTCGAACTTATTGGCCTTGGTACAAGACACCACAAGTGCATGTCTCCATCAGCTGCATACCACTTAACGTGACTAATTCATGCTTTAAATTATTCTATACCCAAATGGCTATTACTTCAGCGGTAGGGTTTTCAAGACCAGCTATGTCATTTAAATAATTGTGATCTAGTTGCTGGAGAATGGGTGAAAATATTTCGCGGATTCAAATACAAAGTGCATCACTGCTTAAGCTGCTAGAGCAGCTATGTGTTCGGCCATTAAATCACTTGGCGTTTTAAAACCCAACAACTTTCTTGGCCGTGTATTTAATCTTTCAACTGCTCGCCTAACATCACACTGTGTTACTTTTTTGAAGTCGGTCTTTTTAGGAAAATACTGTCGAAGTAAACCATTAGTATTTTCATTTAATCCACGCTCCCACGAACTGTATGGGTGAGCAAAATAAACATCAGCATCCAGCGCTTCGCTAATT